>JAYZXG010000135.1:0-12344 GCA_036141435.1 Pseudomonadota bacterium
GGTTACGGCGTTGATGTTACAAGCGGAGAAGCCACCGTAGAAAACGTCGAACGGAGCCAGCTCAACAGCAACCTGAGACAGGGAGTCGAACGGGAACGGCTGGCGCTCGGTCGGGAAGCCGTTGCGGTTCAGACCGAAACCGTCGTTGATGCGAACACCGTCGAGGGTCAGGGAGTTGAAGCGGGAGTTGGCGCCAACACACTGGATGCCATCGGTATCGGCTTCCTCAACGTAGATACGCGGGTCGGTACGAACGATGTCGTTGATGGTGCGGTTGGCAGACGGCAGGCGCTCGAGGTCCTGGGCCGTGAAGGTCGCAGACGGACCAACAGCAACCTCAACAGCGTCGATGGCGGAAGCGGTAACCGTGATGACGTCGCGCGCCGTGGCGTCCAGCGTCAGGTCGAGATCCGTAGCAGCGCCCAGCTCGACGAAGATGCCTTCAACGCGCTGACCCGCGTAGCCCGGTGCCGTAACCGTTACGATGTAAGGACCACCCGGACGCAGGTTGTCGGCCTGGAAGTTGCCGGCAGCGTTGGTGGAAGAGGTCCGCACGGAGCCCGTCGGGGCGTGCAGGACGGTGACGCTGGCGTCAGATACGATCGCGCCGGACTGGCTTACAACCGAACCCTGGATAGAGCCGGTGGTTTCCTGAGCAAAAACCGCAGCCGGAGCAGCAGCCAGCAGAGCAATCGTTGCTGTGCTGAATGCAAGTTTGTTAGAAAAAGACATTAGGCATGACCCCCAATAGATCGACCAAAGCGAGGGCAGCAGCCCTCAATAACGAAGCAGGCGCCTCGTACGCTGGCCGTTCAAAGAATCCAAGACGTTGAAATGAAGCTTTTATGACCTCTAAAGGGGTGTCACAAACGCGTCACATTTCGAATTTCCCCAAAACATACAATATGTGCGATTAACCATTCCACCAACACAACATATTGTGGGCTTCGCGCGAGACGCGATTTTAATGTAACAGTTTTATGAAAGTAGACTTCGCGGCGAAACCGCCTAGGCTGCGGCGAAAATGATACACTCTTAGTCGAGCCCGGTCCGATTATGTCGTCTCACACATCGAATCTGCCAGAATCGCGCTGGTCTCAATATGCCGTGGCTCTCATCGCCCTGGCGGCCATCCTGCGATTAATCGCCCTGGCGCTCAACCCACTTGAGCTGTACGCGGATGAAACCCAGTACTGGGTGTGGTCACGCAATTTCGACTGGGGGTATTTCTCCAAACCGCCCGTAATTGCGTGGGCCATCGCGGCGAGCACGACGATCTTCGGCGATACGGATTTCGCCGTCCGGCTGCCCGCCCCCCTGCTGAACATTGCGACCGCCAGCTTCATCTTCCTGACGGCGCGGCGCTTGTGGGATGCGCGGACGGGCTTCTGGGCCGTGCTGGTCTTTGTCACCATGCCCGCAGTGTGGGTCTCCAATGCCGTGATTTCGACCGATACACCGATGCTGGCGGCGTGGTCTGCGGCGCTCTACTGCCTGGTCAGCCTGCGCCAGGGCGGGGGCTGGGCCTTTGCGGTGGGCATGGGCGCCGCCATCGGCCTCGGCTTCATGTCCAAGTACGCGATGATCTATTTCGCCATCGGTACGGGCCTTGCGGTCCTGTTCGACCCGGCGACCCGGCGGGCCCTGCTGTCCGCCAGGGGCGCGCTGGTTGCCGCCTTGGCGCTGGCGCTGTGGGCGCCGAACCTGTTGTGGAATGCGGCCAATGATTTCGCCACGGTCACGCATACGGCCGCAAATGCGAATTGGGGTGGCACCCTCTTTCATTTTGACGAGCTGGCCGACTTCCTGTCCGCCCAGCTGGGCGTTTTCGGTCCGGCACTGTTCGTCATCCTGATCGCGATCATTTTTCGGACACTGCGACAGCGCAATGCCGACCATCCGGACGCGCTGTTCCTGCTCGTTTTCATCCTGCCGCCTTTGCTGACAGTCTCCTTCCAGGCCTTCATTTCGCGGGCCCACGCCAACTGGGCTGTCTCCGCCTATGTTGCCGCGACCTTGCTGGTCACTTTCTTCCTGCTGCAAGGACCCCGCTGGCGGCGCACCGTGCTCTATGCCTCCATCGCCTTGCACACCCTGCTCGGAGCCTTTGCGATCGGTGTCGCCTCAAGCCCGTCCTTCACCGAAGCGGTCGGCATGAGCAATTCCACCAAGCGTATCCGGGCCTGGCAGGAGACTGCAGACGCCATCACCCAATACGGCCAGCAGCGCGACTACACGGCCATCGTGTTCGACAACCGCAATATCTTTCACCAGATGCAACGCTATGGCGGCGCAATGGAGCGTCCGCTGGCCATGTGGTTGCGCTATTCCGGACCCGTCAATCACGCGGAACAGGAATGGCCGCTGGCGGAGCAGTTCGACGGCGAGATCCTGATCGTGTCCGAGCGGCCGCGCGAAGTTCCCAAGATGCGGGAAGACTTCGCCAGCTTCGAGCATGTCGCGGACATCACCATTCCGCTCGACGGCAACAAGACGCGTGAGTTCACCTTATGGCGCGCTGGAGGCCATCAGCGTGTGGTGCGTGATCTGGCCTATGAGGAGCGCTGGACGGCCATCGACGCTGCGCGGGAAGGGCGCTAGAGGCCCTCCTCCGGCAACTCCAGAGCCAGACACAAATTCTGCATCGCCTGGACGGCCGCGCCCTTGAGCAGGTTGTCGAGCGCCGAAACGATAACGGCGCGACGGCCGTCATCGGCCAGCTGGAAACCGCCCAGCACAACGCCGGCGCGGTTCGCCCCGTCTGCGACTTCGGGAATTCCGTCCATCAACTCGACCAACGCTTCTCCGGAATAATAGCGATCGAAGGCACTGCGCAACGCATCCGCACTGATGGCCTCGCGGAAGTCCAGGTGCACCGTGGCGACGATCCCACGGAAGAAGGCGGCGACATGCGGCGTAAAGCGCACATCCACACCCAGGTGACGGCTCATCTCACGCTCATGGATATGCCCGGCGAGCGCGTAGGGCATCAGATTGTCTCGCAGTGCATCGAGATCATTCTTGCGAGAGGGGGTCGTGCCTGCGCCGGAATAACCCGACACGCCGAACACATGTGCCGCGCCGGTCACACGGTCGCGAACAGGGGCGATCGCCATCTGCCCGGCCGTCGCGTAACAGCCCGGATTGGAGATCCGGCGGGCACCGCGAAGTGCGTCCCGGCCATACACTTCGGGCATGCCATAGACCCACTGGTCATCAAACCGGTAATCAGCGGACAGATCGACGATCACCGGGCTAGGCTCAGCCGCGTCGAGCGCGGCGACAAAACCCGCGGCCGCACCGTTCGGCAGGGCCAGGATGACGGCATCGACGTCCCGCCCGGCAATATCGGCGGGCGCCAGGGCCTCGAACATCACGCCGCCACCCACTTCCGGTGCCATTTCGGCGACAGGCTTGCCAGCAAATTCGCGCGAACTCGCGAAGGCGAGCTCCATGTCCGGGCGGCCGGCAATCAAACGCAACAGCTCGCGGCCCGTATGCCCCCGCGCCCCGACCAGTCCGATCCGTGCCGTCATGACGACGCCTCCAGCGTGGCCGGCAGCGCGAACGCGGCCTGCAGGACCGGCTGAAGCGCGTCCATCGAGCGCTCGCCGCGCCAGAACACGGTCCAGTCGCCCTGGCGCACGGCACCCGAGCACTGGTCAAAATAGAATCCGTTGACGGGATTGTCGGTGCGCGAACGCCAGACCAGCTCGGGTGCATAATCCACCAGCCGCTGCCATACGGCGCGACCGAGGCCCTCGCCCCGCGCCTCGTCCAGCACAGCGAACTTGTCGAGATAAATGCTCCCCGCGAGGCGCGTCGTGAGTGCTGCGGCACGGTAGTTTTCCGTAACGAGCGCATGATCGAGCTGCAAACCGTCCCAATATCCCGGCACGGTCGGTCGACCGAAGGCCCGGGCGACCAGGTCATCCAGCCGCTCCAGATCCAGCTCGGCCTTGTTTTCCAGCGCGTAGATCCGCTCACCGCGACGTACCAAAGTGCCCGCTCCGGCATGGGTAAACAATTCGCTGGCCAGGGCCTTGGGCTTGGTGATCGAGACCGAGCTCGACAGCGGCAGGGTTTCCAGCAGGCGCTTGATCTCGTCGATCTTCAGCTGCATCCCGCCGGACACCCAGTCGGCTGCGACGATATCTTCGTAATCCGTGGCCAGGTTGATCGAGGAAATGATCTCGCCGGCAGCATCGAGCAGCCCTCCGGTGCCGGTCAGGAAGACAACCTTGTAAGGCTGCAGGGCCTGGACCAGTGCGCGCACGGCGCTGTCAGCGTTGACGTTGACCAGCTTGCCGTCCGGCGTCTCGCCCAGACAGGCCAGGATCGGCGCCTGCCCCGCCCGGGCCGCCGCCGCGACAAGATCGAGGCGGATCTGGGTCGGCTCACCGACACGGCCAAGCGCCGCCTCGTCAATCAAATCGGCCTCGAACACACCACTGGGAATGGCCGCCGCCTGGCCGCCGGCAGCGCGGACACCGTCAACAATCGCCAGGTTGGCCTTGGTCAGCGTCTCCCGGATCACCGGCACCGCGTGCTCGCGGGTCACCCGCAAGCCATCAATACGCTCGGTGGTGATCCCGGCATCGGCTAGGGCCTCGTCCAGCTGCGGCCCGCCACCGTGCACGACAATGGGCGACAGACCCACCGACTGCAGGAAAGCCAGCGAGGCGGAGAGCGCTTCCAGATCATCCCGGATGACGGCGCCGCCGACCTTGATGACCGCGAAACGCTCCTGGTCGAGCCCCGAGAACCGACTGAGATATTCGCGGATCTCCTTGCCATCGCGCATGTGGGACAGCAATTGGACGATCGTCTGGCGGACTTCGGAGAAGTTTTCGCTCATCACGACCCTCCCTGCGTAGCCAGGCGTTCCATGATGGCCTTTTGCACATGCAGGCGATTGCCCGCCTCCTCGATACCCAGGAAAGCCGGGCTGTCGACGACGGCATCGGCGATTTTCACATTACGACGCATCGGCAGGCAGTGACTGACCACACCATTATTGGTCAGGGCCATCTTCTCCGGCGTGATCATGAAATCCGCGCCCTTGGCCCGGAATGGCGCCTCATCGCCCCAATTGCCATAAAACGGCAGCGCTCCCCAGCTCTTGGCATAGACGACATCGGCACCGGAATAGGCGGCCTCGACATCCGTGGTCAGCGTCAGGCTGGTACCGGCTTCGCCGACAAACGCCTCGGCCGCCGACATGTAACGCTCGTCAAGGCGATAGACCTCGTCCGGCACGAGCATGCGGACATTCATACCGAATTTTGACGCGATCAGCAGCGCGGAATTCGCCACCGCTGTGTTGAGCGGCTTGGGGTGCGGCACCCAGGTCAGCAGGAATTCCTTGCCTTCGACAGAGCCCATGCGTTCCTGCAGCGCCAGCATCAGGGCAAGCTCCTGGCACGGGTGCACGATCGTTTCCATGTTGATGACCGGCACCGTGGAGTGCTTGGCAAAAGCCGAGATCATCGGATCTTCGCGCTCGCTCTTCCAGTCCTTGAAATCCGGGAAACAACGGATGGCGATCAAGTCGACATAACTCGACAGCACGCGAGCGGCTTCCCGGACATTTTCTTCCTCGGAGCCATCCATGATGGTCCCGTCGGAAAACTCCAGCGGCCAGGTCGCACCCTTGGCATCGAGAACAATCGCATGCCCGCCCATCTGGTGGGCGCCAATATCAAAGCTTGATCGCGTTCGCAGCGAAGGGTTGAAAAACAAAAGCGCGATGGACTTCCCCTCGAGCGATCGGCTGACCGTGCCGGACTTGAAGGCGGCTGCTCGGTCGAGCAGGCCCTGCAGTTCGGAACGGGACCAATCGGCTGTCGTCAGGAAGTGGCGCATTTTCTTGCCTTTTCGCGCTTGCAATGAAACCAGCTAACCGCCTTAGGGGGCCAGTCTGAACATGTCCAGACCCTGATCGTTGGCGGGCTGACATCGCGCCATTGCCGGGAGGAGTGGAAATCGGTCGCGGGATGTGGAACAAGCCGGTAGCGAAGGAGATGTTCATGTCCGTTCTTGCTGTCATTCCCGCCCGTTACGGTTCGACCCGTTTTCCGGGCAAACCCCTTGCAAAGATCGCCGGCCAGATGATGGTCGAACGCGTCCGGCGCATCGCCGCAGCCGCCGAAGGGGTGGACCGCGTCGTGGTAGCCACGGATGACCAGCGCATCATGGATGCCGTGGCCGCGGCGGGTGGCGAAGCGGTGATGACAGATGAAAACTGCCGCAACGGGACAGAACGCGCGCTGGACGCGCTCAAGCGGCTGGAAAGCGACGCGGAAATCATCATCAATGTCCAGGGCGACGCGCCACTGATCCCGCCATGGGTCATCGGCGATGTGGCAACCACACTGCGCGACAATCCGGATATGCCGATGGCCACGCCCGCAGTCGCACTGCCAGCAGACACCGAGACCCGCATGCGTGCAGACAAGGCAAACGGCTCGGCCAGCGGCACGACTGTCGTTTTCGACAAGACCCTGCGCGCCCTTTATTTTTCCAAGAATGTCATCCCGTTCCGACGCAAGCCGGAGACCGGAGCCCCGGTGTATCAGCACATCGGGCTTTACGGATATCGCCGCGAAACACTGCAACAGCTGGTCGATCTCGAGCCGACCGAGCTGGAAATGACGGAAAGCCTGGAACAGCTTCGCGCCCTTGAAAACGGGATACCAATCCAGGTCGTGCTGACCGATTACCGCGGCCGGTCGGCCTGGTCCGTTGACAGCCCCGAGGACGCCCAACGCGTCGAGGATATTATCCGGCGCGAAGGGGAGCTGGTCTGATGAGCAAGATCCTGCTGGCCCGCCACGGCAATACATTCGGACCCGGCGACAAGGTTGTCTGGGTCGGCGCCAGGGAAGACCTGCCCCTGGTGGAGAAGGGTGAGCAACAGGCTGCAGCCCTGGGCGAGGCCCTGCGCGATGCCGGCCTGACGCCGGCCCACATCGTGTGTGGGCCACTGAAGCGCACGCGCCGGGCCGCCGAGATCGTCTCCGAACTGACCGGTTTTAACGGCGACCTCCTGATCGACGAACGCCTGCGCGAGATCGATTACGGCTCCTGGGGCGGCAAGTCCTGTGACGAGATCATTGCCGAATTTGGCGCCGAGGCCCGTGAAGAGTGGGACCTCCACCATCGCCGCCCGGCGGGCGCCGACTGGTCCCCCAGCGAAGACACGCCCCGCTCCAATGCCCTCGCCTCCATGGCGGCGGCCGCGGAACTCGATGGCCTGACCGTGGTGATCACCTCTAACGGCATCCTGCGATACATGTACAACGCCCTCACCGGGCCTGACGCGGACGTGAAGGTCAAGACCGGCAATATGTGCGCGGTGGAGATCAGCGGTAACAGCGGCACTCGTCTGTTCTGGAACGAGAAGCCAAGCGCCGACCGTCTGAGATCTGCATTCCCCTGACCACCTGCCAGACTAGTCGCCCGCAAGCGCCTCTGAACGCGGCGACCACCCGGAACGATCCAGCCAGCGCCCGGCGCGCACCACGCCCTCAACGCTCCGGAAATTCTCGGCACCGTCAAGCGGGTTACGCGCCAGCACGACCAGGTCGGCGCGGTATCCTTGCGTCACCAGGCCACGGTCAGAGTCCAATCCGAGCGCTCGTGCCCCGTTTCGTGTCGCTGCGACCAGCACCTCGTGCGGCGTTAGCCCCGCGGAGCGCTGCAACAGCTCCAATTCGTCAAACAAAGCTGGATACGCCGCGTCCGCAGCGGCCACCCCGTCCGTGCCGACCGTCAAGTCAATACCTGCGGCATGCGCGGCCCGCGCGATGCCCGACGCATAGGCCAGCGGGCATCTCATTCGCGGCGGATTAGCTGGGTTCGCTTGCCTGCGCCGGTCGGCCTCAGCGTAGAGGCGCAGGTTCGGGTCAATCATTGTACCTTGCCGACGCATGGCTTCGAAGAGATCGGCATAACCGGAATAATCATCGCCGAAGACGGAGAAATCCGGATCCGGACGCGCGGGATAAGCCTGGGGCTTGAGCGGTGAAATATGCGAAACCAGCATGCACACGTGGCTGACCACATCCACGCCCGCCGCAACGGCATCAGCGGGCAGGGCGGGAGCAATCGTTCCATGCGACCAGACCCGCATATTCTGGCGCTCAGCCTCGACACCGATCCGCATCACATCCTCGGCTGGAAGATTGGCGTAGATCTTGATGCCGGTCGCACCGGTCCCCCGGGACAGGGCAACGGCCTGGACGATGTCAGTGTTCGGTGCAATGGCCTGCATCCAGGGCACCGCGCCAGCCTGCTCTCCCGCTGCTGAGGCCTGGGTTCTGGGATCATCAAAGAAGCTGGGGCCACCCATCAGGGCAGAAAAATGCAGATCCGGCCCGTTGAGCTGCTCGGTCAGCAAGCGACGCCTGAGATCGGAGAGATACCGCGTATCGCCGGCCATATCGCGAACGGTGGTGACACCTGCCATCACATAGCGATCGAGCATCGCCTCGGCCCAGTCGGGATCGGGATAGGTTGCCAGGTGAGCATGCGTTTCGATGAGACCGGGCACGACATAGCGACCGGACAGGTCCAGCACACGAGCCGCGGGATATTCATCCGGCTCGATATCGCTGTCCGAAACAACCGATTGTATGCGTCCATCCACGACAAGGATGCTCATGCCCGAGCGCGCTTCGGGCGCACCGGCATCGATGATGCTGACATGACGCAACAGCAGCGCATCAGCCTGTTCGACGGACTGCTCTTGCGTACACGCGGCCAGCAGAACCGCTGACAGCACGACGGACACCCATTTGGCCAAGACCTGCACACCGTTCCTCCCCGTTCTCGACAGCAATAACCGGCCTTGTTGGAGCTGGCCACTTTCAGCGCGCCCGGTACGCGGGTGCGACAGCGCATGAAAAAGGCCGCCACCGGGTCGGTAGCGGCCTTCGTTCAGGTCAGGAGATGATCTAGCGCAACGCGCGATAGACACCATCAATCACATCTTCCAGCGCACTCAGGCGGCTGGCCGACGGGCTGCCACGCTCAGCGCGGGGCAGGTCGCGGGAAAGACGGCGCAGGTCCGATGCCAGGGACCGGTTTTCCTCGCCGGCATCCAGCGTCGCAGCCGCCTGTTGCAGCGCGTCTGACAGGCTTGCAGCCGTGTCTGCTTCCAGAACATCATCACGAACGAGCTGGTCGACATACGCCAGTCCCACGACCGGATGTTCTGGCCAGCTGACCGGGAATTGCTGCTGCGGATTGAAGACTTCACCCTGATTGGCGAGCCCGGCTGCAGCGATTTCGTTATCTGTCAGAAATTCGCTGGCCGACAACGCGAAGACATCGAGACCGCGCGCGATCTCGGTGGCGTAGATACGGCCATCATACCAGTAGGAAGACCAGTATCCGCCGCTGATCATCACGTCGGGATCAATCGGGCCCCGGTCGAAATAGGCGATCTCGAACGGGTTTTCAGAGTCGGTGAAGTCGATGACGGAGATGCCGCCCTGGTACCAGGACTGGACGAAGATATCGCGTCCCGGCACGGGAATGACGGAGCCGTTGTGTGCCACACAGTTTTCCTGCTCGGTCTGGGCCGAGGGAATCTTGAAATAGCTGGCGAATTCCAGGCGACCATCTTCGATATCGAAGATTGCATTGGCACCCCAGTCACTCGGGTCCTGGGCACGGCAACGCGGCCGACCACCGCCGCCCCATTCATCGGTAAAGAGGACCTTGGTACCGTCATTGTTGAAGGTCGCGGAGTGCCAGTAGGCAAAACCTCGGTCGACGACAGCATCAATGCGCTGCGGCGCGCGCGGGTCGGTGATGTCGAGGATGATACCGTTACCCGAGCAGGCACCAGCGGCCAGGTTCAGTGACGGGAAAACCGTGATGTCGTGGCACTGGTCGGTCCGGCGTGTGGACTGGGTGCCATCACCATGGTCACCGCCCGCCCAGAGGCCCGCGATGCGTCCGGTTTCGTCATCCGCGAAAACCCGCGGGCTGTCGACAATGCGCGAAGCGGCCGGATTGGCCACCGGGATTTCGATGACATCAATACTGAACAGCGCGGTCTGGTCATCGCCCGGCAATCCGGCGACACAGCCCTCCAGCTCCTCATCGGAGCGGATGGAACTGGTTCCGGAATTGTAGACGATGATGGCCTCATCATCCGCCGAGACCACAGAATGGGTGTGCGAGCCGCGGCAGGTCTGGACCAGGCCAACTTGGCGCGGCGCGACAGGATCGGTGATGTCGAAGATGCGGATGCCGCGGAAGCGCTCTTCGCTGACATCCTCCAGCACGCCCTGGCGACCACAATCGATACGACCGCGCGTGTCCTGGACCGACATGATCATCAGATTGCCGACGATCGAGACATCGCCCTGCCCGCCCGGGCAGACAATGGAGCTCAGCAGGCGCGGCTCATCACCCGTGATGTCGTACATGTTGATGCCGTGATAATTGCCGGCAGCCATCAGGTCTCCGGCAAAAGCCATGTCAGTGTTCGAGAAGCTCAGGAAGGGCGAACGATCACCGAAGCGGCGCTCGACATCCTCGTCCGTGGCGTCCGACGGGATTTCCGGCGGCAGCCCGGCCGGATTTTCTGCGTCAAAGAAGCCGGTTGGCTTGGGCAGGCTCGCAAGATGCACCAGGTTGGAGATGGCTTCCTCGGCATCCCGGAAACCGGCAGCGAGGCCATTGCGCGGATCTTCTGACAATCCGGACAACAGCGTGTTCATACGACGGATCTCGGCGCGTTGCTCGCCGCGGACATCATTGACGAAGTCGAAGAGCACCGGGTCGTAGGCAGAGCCGCGCTGGGACAGAAGGTGGTCCACCATGTCCACTGCGCCTTCATGGTGCGCGATCATCAACTCCAGGAACAGAGCATCGAAGGCGTTACCGCTGGCCGCTTCCAGAGCCGCCATCTGGGCCGGTGTCGCCATGCCGGACATGTTGTGGTGATCGCCATGGTGCATGGCATGCGGATCATTGGCCGGATCAGGTGCCATCTCGCTGCGCTCGCGCAGCCAGGATTGCATGAAGGAAATCTCGTCTTCCTGGGAAATATCGATGCGGCTTGCAATATCACCCAGAGACTCATTGCTCGTCCGGTCGCCGACCAGCGCCGCCATCTGCACAGCCTGGTAGTGGTGCAGGATCATGCCCTGCATGAAGCGCACATCATCGTCAGAATAACGATTGGCCGCGATCTGCACGGCTTCCTCGGCACTCAGCTGACGGTTCGCCTCTCCCGGGGCTCCGGGCTGAACGATTGGTGCGTCCTGTGCGAAGCCAGATCCGGCAAGCAGACAGATCGCTGCTGAACCCACGAGTAATTTTGCCTTCCAGGCCATGTACATCCTCCCTCGAATTTGTTCGCGAAAGAATTAGTCTGGATCCCGATCCGGGCAAGCAGAATCGGTGTGTCTGACGCGGCGAATGCACAGGCGTTGCAAATTGGCCGGCCGGGCCGGGCAACATCAATCGACGCGGCCGAGAAATTCCTCGATCGCGGACCAGGCCTCGGGCTCTGTCATGAAGGGCGCATGCCCGACATCACTCACCTCAGTCGACACCATGTCAGGCTTCTGCTCGCGCATCGCCTCGACCGTCTCCCGGGTCAGCAAGTCGGTAATGCCGCCGCGGATGACCAGGACCGGAATATCCCTGAACGGCGCCCAGAACGGCCACAGATCCGGAAGTTCGCCACCCTGATCGAATTGATCGATGATCGCCTGGTCATAAGCCAGGTCATACCCGCCCGGCACCTCGATCCAGATCTTTTGCGCGAACCAGTCCCAGAACGCCCGATCCCCCTTGCGTCTGGGGAAGGCCTCGAGATTGGACGCAATCGTGCGTTCGATCGCCTCGTCCCAGGTTTTCACAGCGCCTCGGGCGGACACATTCGACTTGATCCGGTCGATCCCGTCGGGATTGATTTCCACGCCAATGTCATTGATCACCGCCGCAGCCAGCCGTCCCGGGGCCAGGGTGGGCGTGATCAGCGACATCAACCCTCCCATGGATGTGCCCACATACACCGCCTGTTCAATGCCGAGATGATCGAGCAGGGCGACCATGTCCATCGTATAGGTCGGGGGCTGATAGCGCTCTGGCCGGGGGTCCCAGCCCGACTTGCCCCGACCGCGCTGCGAGGCAACGATTACCCTTCGTCCCAGCGCTGCGATTTGCGGGGCCAGCTCGGCGAAATCATTCACATTGCGCGTCAGGCCATGCAGGCACAGCACGGGCAGACCACATTCTTCACCAACCGCCGGATAGTCCCGAAAATGGATTTTCGGACCATCGGCGGTCGTGAAGTAGTTCTCGCTGAAAGCATTGCT
>JAYZXG010000136.1:0-2902 GCA_036141435.1 Pseudomonadota bacterium
GACCTCGATGATTTCGGAAGTTGTTACGCACGCTGACCTGGTCATCGTGCCCACACGTCCGAGCCCTCACGACCTGCGGGCTGTCGGCCCCACGGTGGACATCGTCCAGAACCAGAACAAGCCGCTCGTCTTCGTGGTCAATTCGGCCACCGCGCGGGCGCGGATCACCGGCGAGACCGCTATCGCGCTTTCCCAGCATGGGACGGTGGCTCCGGTCACCTTGCATCACCGCGTCGATTTCGCGGCCTCCATGATCGATGGCAGGACCGTGGGCGAAGCCAACCCGTCCGGTCGTTCAGCGGGTGAAGTGACCCAGTTGTGGGCCTATCTCGATGAACGGCTGATGCGCCTGCGCGGAGATACCAGCGCGCTGATCGATCACCCGTCGATCACCTTCGAGGAAAGCATCCTCTCACCCGTTCCACAGGCGCTTTCCAATCTGCAAAGAGCCGGCAAGCAGGCGGCTGAGGCCGCCCTCTCCCAGGGCGCTGAGCCAGCAGAACAGCCTGCGCCTCCACCGCCGCCGGCGACCGGGCATCGTTTCGGGGATGTCAGTGGCGAATGGGACGGTGTGGAGCGGCGGGTCGAGGACCGCGGGCCACCGCAAGGCCGACCGGAACGTCGCCAGCTCGCTCGCCAGCCCTTTGGTCGCCGCTTGAACGCTTCGGGATAGTCAGAATGCCAAAATATGCCAGTCTTCATGCCGGATTACTCGCCCGGAAAGGCGAAGCGCAACCCGCGCCCGTCACCCAGATCGGGGCTGTCTTCCCCGCGCACACCGAAGTGCCGGAACCGCCGGTCGAGCCCGCCCGACCTGACCTGCGATCGCAGCCCCCACCCGCATCGGAGAAACTGGCTGAACTGCGACGCCATCCCGCGACCGCCCGGCACAAGACAACGGTTCGGCTCAATGACGAGCAAAGACGCCGCGTCCGGCTTGCAGCGGTCCAGCTCGAGCGCTCGCAACAAAGCCTCATCAGCGAGGCCATCGATGATTTCCTGGACCGTCTGTGCGAGCGCGAGCTGCCCCATTGTCACTGCCTTAAAAAGCGGTAACAGGGACGCTTTTCCGAGCATTCCCCCTCGGCCACGATGCTGCCCACATGCTAGACGAGCACAGCTGGATCTCTACGCGGTGTAGAGACGTGTGGGAGTAAATCTGTATGAAAAGCCTTGTCCTCGGAGCGGTGTCCTGTCTGGCCCTTTCCGGAGCTGCGTACGCCGAACCGCCGATGTGGCGGGTCAGCGATGCGGACAGTGAAATCTACCTGTTCGGTTCAGTTCACGTTCTCAAGCCCACCACGCAGTGGCGCACCGATGCGCTTGATGCCGTGATCGAGACAGCCGACGAGATCTATTTCGAGCTGCCGATGACGGCCGAGGCACAGGCCGCTGGCCAGGCGCTCGTCCCCCAGTATGGCGTGGATGTGTCGACGCCCTTGAGCAGCAAGCTCGACGCCGAGCAGAACGAGCAACTGGCGCGCGTCGCCGGTCAATTCGGCCTGCCCGCAACACAGCTCGAGCCGCTGCAGCCCTGGCTTGTGAGTATTACCCTGTCAATGCTGACCCTGCAGGCACAGGGTTATGATCCCCTGTCCGGTGTGGAACTGACGCTGGCCGGCGAAATCGATGACAGCCGCGAGCGGTTTGTGGAAACCTATGCCGACCAGTTCGGCTTCTTTGCCAATCTGAGTCCGGACGTACAGGTGGAATTCCTCGACATCACGATGGATGCGATCGAGGAAGACCCGGCCGGCCTGGACCCGATCGTCGACGCCTGGGAATCCGGCGATATCGACACGCTGGACACCCTGTTTCACGAGGGCATGCGGGCCTCCGGTGACGAGGTCTACAACGCGCTGATCCTGTATCGTAACGAAAACTGGGTTGGGCAAATCGAGGCCATGATGGCCGGTTCGGGCGAAACCCTCATGGTGGTCGGTGCCGGCCATCTTGTCGGTGAGAACGGTGTTCCCAACATGCTGGTCGAGCGCGGCTACACGGTTGAGCGCGTTCAATAATTTCGACGTTGAATGACAGTGGCCCGGCTGCAGTGGCGGCCGGGCTTTACCCTACTGGACCGGGCCCGATGCGCTCGAGGCCAGACGTGACGCGATCACATCCTCGATCAGTTCGAGACGGGATTGAATATCCTGCGCCGTCAACAAGACCTGCCGCTCGCCAGACGAGAATGGTCCCTTCATCGCAAGCTGGTTGACCAAGGTCGACATGGGCGCGGCCTCAAGGCTGGCCCGGTCTATCGTCAGACCTTCCATCTGAAGCCAGGTGGTCAGCAAATGCAGGAAGGCAATCCGGTCGACGCGCGGCTCCTGGTGATCGTGCAGGTCATCAGGAAAAGCCGCATAGTCCGCTTCAGCGACACGATAGGGCCGCGCAGCATCGCGCTCTTCAACCAGCTTGAAACGGGACAACCCGTGCAAGGAGATGAGATAGCGGCCATCCGAGGTTTCCTCGAAACTCGAGATCTCTCCCAGGCAGCCCACAGGGGCCAGCATCGGCATCAGCGATGTCCCGCCGGGACGGGTCTGGATAATCCCGAGACATCCGCCCGCCCTGAGCGCATCATCGACCATGTTGAGATATCGCGGCTCGAACACGTTCAACGGCAACGTCTCTCCGGGCAGGAGAATGACCCCTGACAGGGGAAAGAGCGGGATATCCGCAGGAAGCAGCTGAGTCTGTGTCACGCAGGAAACATAAGGTTCGCCCGGTAACCAGCCAAGCGTGTCGGACCCATCAGGCACATTATAAGATATACTGCGCGGAAGAGTTGCAATACGAGACAATATTCTCGCGAGGTGCGTATTTCACCGTTGAGAAATGGCCAGAACCCTCGGGGATATCGGAAGAATTCCTGCCGGAATCGAGCATTGCAAAAGGC
>JAYZXG010000137.1:0-3825 GCA_036141435.1 Pseudomonadota bacterium
GACTTCGCTGGCCACGGCGTCCTCCATGCGCTGGCTCTCGCTCTCGGAGATGTTGAAATACAGCTCCGAGACGGGGCGCGCATGATTGCGATAGCGTTCGCTCAACAGGAACGGGTCGAACGAGGGCAGGGCCGCAAGCTCGCGCAGCCGCAGGATATCCAGATCGATGAGATGCGGGTCGTCCGGGCAGTCAAACTCGGACCGGATCTTGTTGGCGAAACCCACCTCCTCCACGAATACCGCATGGCCGCCGAGTGACAGGTCCTCCTGAGCCAGCGGGATGAGGACCTTGGTCACCACGGGCTGGTTGGACATCACATAGGGGCGTTCGTGGGCGCGCACCGTGTGCTTGACGATGAAACAGCGATTCAGGCGGGGGTGATGGAAAAACGGGTGCGCCTGATAGTCGTCATGCTGGCCATAGGCCTCGGCGATTGAATGCAGGTCGAGAATGCGGCTGGTGGCCCCGCCCTTGACGATCTGTGTGAGATCCGACCGGACTGTCTGCCGTAATGTCATGCGCGCCCTCCACCTCTCTGGAGAGCATTGCTAGCAGGCCCGGCTTAAGGGGAGTTGCCCTTGCTCGCCGAGATTTGAGACAGATTTTAGGGGAGTTTTCCCGGTGTCGCTAACCGTGTTGTGCCGTTCGTGCAGGTTTCAGGAAAGCGAACAGAAGCCCGGCTGCCGCGCCGCCGATCGACAGCACCAGCAAACCGGTGACGTCACGGCCTGAAGCAACTGGTGTGATCGTCGAGTCCAGAACGGCACCATAGTAAACCGTGATCGCGTTGATCAGGGTGAAAACCGCTGTAGCGCCGGCAAGGGCAAAACCGAGGCGGCGCCAGCCATTGCCCAGCAATCTGGCCAACCACCCGGCGACCGGGAATGCGATGGCAAATCCGATCGCCAGCAAAATGAACAGGGTCGGACCAAAACCGACCAGGTCGCGGCCAATGGCGTCAACGCGGACATGGGTGGGAATTTCAGCGCCTGCGCCAACCAGCCCTTCCAGGACAATATGCGTGTTGGCGATGCTGACAATGACCGCGCCAACGGTCAAAGCCAGGAAATAGGACAGGATCACTCTGATCATATTTTCCCCCTGTTGAGCAAACGAAGCCAAAGCCGAGCGCCGTCGTCAAGTTGATAGCGTTTTCAACATTCGCTGAATACGCGTATTCTTAACGTGTTTGTGTCAGTCTGCACGGTGAGAGAGGGTTTCAAGGCTCTAGATTGGTGGCTGATAAGAAGACAGATTTCGCTCAGGTGTCGGACGCCCGGGCGTTGGCGGGGCACCGTTCGCGTGCCGCCGTTGGTCCGCTTGTGGCCCTGCTGGGCGCGACCGTCACCGGCTATATGAGCTTTTCGGGGTATCTCGGCATTGTTGAACTGGTGCTGAATGTGTTCCTGCTGAGTGGACTGGCTGCCAGTCCGATCACGCAGCGCTGGCGCAGTCTTCGCACCTGGCACGCCCTGTATGTCATCAGCCTGGCCCTGACGCTGTTCATTTATTCGTCGCTGGCCTCGAACGGTATCCAGAATTCGGGCATCCCGGTCCTGATCATGATCCAGGTGGCTTCAGGTGTTTATCTGGGCGCACGCGGCGTTCTGGCGGCGACCGGCTTGTTGTTGCTGTACGTGGCCGCGCTGGTCGTGAAGCTTCTCTATTTTCCATCCGCAGCGGAACTGGCTGTGCCGGCAGCCCAGCTGTACGGCAAGGTCTTCCTGTTCACCTTCGCGGTGATTGCGGCCTATTGGGTGACCAGCCGCTATCTGGCCGAGCATTCGCGCCTGCTGGTCGAGTTGCAGAAATCGAGCGAGCAGAAATCCAATTTCCTGGCCAATATGAGTCATGAGATCCGTACGCCTCTCAACGGCATACTGGGCATGGCGCAGGCGGTGCAGGATCGTCCGCTGGACCTTGAAACGCGTGAGATGGTTGCGACCATGCTGGACAGCGGACGCACGCTCAACACCATTCTCAATGATATCCTGGACCTGACGAAGATCGAGGCCGGCAAGCTCGATATCGCACCGACCCAGGCTGACTTGCCCGCAGACCTGCACAGCGTGGCCCGTTTGTGGAAGCCGAGCCTGAGAGAGAAAAAGCTCAAATTCGAGCTGGATATTGATGCGGCCATCCCCGACCAGCTGGAATTTGATCCGGTCCGGGTGCGTCAGTGCGTGAACAATCTCATGTCCAACGCGCTCAAATTCACCTCCGAAGGCTCGGTGAAACTGACGGCGCGTCTGGTGGCGGGCGCAGAACCGGGCGAACGCCTGATCGAACTCAGCGTGCGTGACACCGGTATCGGCATGTCGGAGGAGACGCTGGGGCGTCTGTTCAAACCGTTCGAGCAGGGCGAGGCGGATACCACCCGGCGTTTTGGTGGAACCGGGCTTGGACTGACCATTTCCCGGACGCTCGCGCAGATGATGGGCGGTGATATCCGCGCGGAAAGCCGTGAGGGCGAGGGCTCGCATTTCTGTCTCACCTTTGCGGTAAGCTGCGATGCGCCAAGCGAGGGCAGCCCGGCAGAGGCCGCACCGTCAGCGGCTGACGTTGAAGAGGCCCGCAAGGGATTGCGCATCCTGCTGGTCGACGATGTGGCAACCAATCGGATCGTCGCCCGGCACCTGCTGGCCACGCTGGATGCGGAAATTGTCGAAGCCGAAAACGGGGCCGAGGCCGTCGAAATTCTCGAAGCCGGTGACCGTTTCGATGTCGTCCTGATGGACATGCACATGCCGGTCATGGACGGCGAACAGGCCACGGCGCGGATCCGCGCCAGCGCAGGGCGCCACTCCGACATCCCGATCCTGGCGATGACAGCGGATGTGATGTCGTTGACCGATGTCCGCCTGGCCCAGATCCAGATGGATGGACTGATCGGCAAACCGGTCGAACGCGAACAGATGGTCGCGACGATTTCCCGAACGCTCGATCAGCGAGAGATGACTTCCAAGCTTCGTAAATCCGGCTAAGCTGGCCCGGGAGTATCGGGGTGCGAGGGATCATGTTTGTCATCAGTTCTATTCTGGCCTTGGCGCTGCAGGGCGCGAGCGCAGACACGCCGGATTTCGAAACCGAGGTCCTCGCCGAGGGTCTGGACTATCCCTGGGCCGTCACCGAACTGGCCGCCGGCGAATTCCTGATCACCGAGAAACCCGGGGCCTTGCGCTGGTATCACGAGGGCCGGCTGCAGCCTGAGCCGGTGAGCGGGGTCCCGTCGGTGCTGTATGGTGGACAGGGCGGCTTGCTCGATATCGTTGCCCATCCGGATTATCAGACCAATCAGCTGGTTTATCTGACCTGGTCCGAGGGGGCGCCGCGTGACAATGTTCTGGCACTCGGTCGTGCCCGCTTTGAAGACGGGGCACTGGTGGACCTGGAGACCCTGTTTACATCCACGCGCCGCAGCACCGATGTTCATTATGGCGCGCGCCTGGCCTTCATGACGGACGGGACAATTCTGCTGGGGCTGGGCGATGGTTTCGACCTGCGCGAACAGGCGCAGGATCCAGCGAACCACTATGGCAGCTTTGTGCATCTCGATGCCGACGGGCAGCCACTTCCATCGAGTTTCGACAATGCCGCGCCGGGCGTTTTCACGATTGGTCACCGCAATCCGCAGGCGGTCGTCGTCGATCCGCTGAGCGGGGCGGTGTACGCCCACGAGCACGGACCGCAGGGCGGCGATGAAATCAATCGCCTGGTCGAGGGCCGCAATTATGGCTGGCCAATCACCTCCTATGGCATCGACTATACCGGGGCGCTGGTCACACCCTTCGAGACCTATCCGGGCATGACAGATCCGCTGGTTC
>JAYZXG010000138.1:0-5558 GCA_036141435.1 Pseudomonadota bacterium
GACTGCGGCCATGCAGCTGGCCGTCCAGGCGACCGGGGCGCTCGAACAGGACCGGCAGGGTCTGTCCGATCTGGCTTTCGTTGAAAGCGACCTGCTGTTCGTTTAACAGCGCCTGCAGCGCCAAGAGACGCGCGGTCTTCACCTCTTCAGCGACCTGGTTGAACATCGCTGCGCCCGGCGTACCAGGGCGTTTGGAGTATTTGAACGAGAAGCAGGAGGCGTAGTTCACATCACGCACCAGCTGCATCGTCGCCTCGAAATCCTTGTCCGTCTCACCCGGGAAGCCGACAATCATGTCGCCGGAGATGGCGATGTCGGGACGCGCTGCGCGCAGACGCTCGATAATCGCCAGGTATTCTTCCGCCGTGTGCTGGCGGTTCATGGCCTTGAGGATCTTGTCCGACCCGGCCTGAACCGGCAGGTGGAAATACGGCATCAGCTTGGGCGTGTCGGCAAAGGCGTTGATGAGATCATCATCCATGTCACGCGGGTGGCTGGTGGTGAAACGAATGCGTTCGATACCACCGATCAGTGCCAGGTGACGCACCAGCTGACCCAGCCCCCACGGGCCGTCAGCCTCGCTGCCCGCCGGCGCCTCGCCGTGGAAAGCGTTGACGTTCTGGCCCAGCAGGGTGACTTCGCGCACACCCTTGGCCGCCAGTGCGCGGACCTCGGCCACGATCTGGTCAACCGGACGCGACCACTCGGCGCCGCGCGTGTAGGGCACGACACAGAAGGTGCAGAACTTGTCGCAACCCTCCTGCACGGTGACAAAGGCCGTGTAGCCATCGACCTGACGGTCATTGCCCAGCTGGTCGAACTTGTCCTCGACCTCGAATTCGGTGTCCAGCGCCTCGCCGCGCGCGCGATGCGTCTTGGCGATCAGCTCGGGAAGCTTGTGATAGGTCTGCGGGCCGACCACCAGGTCCACGACCGGCGCGCGCTTCATGATCTCCGCGCCTTCCGCCTGGGCGACACAGCCCGCCACGGCGATGGTCATGCCACCCTCATCGGCCTTGGCTTCTTTCAGCGGACGCAGGCGACCGAGCTCGGAATACACCTTCTCTGCCGCCTTCTCACGGATGTGACAGGTGTTCAGGATCACAAGATCAGCGCCATCAGGCTCCTCGGCCGGCTCATAGCCGAGCGGGTGCAGAACATCCTTCATCCTTTCGGAGTCATAGACATTCATCTGGCAGCCATAGGTCTTGATAAACAGGCGTTTACGCGCGTCGCTCATTCGAAATCGTCAATCCAGCAGCCTTCGGCCCCGTGCCGAAGAGGCCGGGGTTATGCTTGAAAACCCCTTGCAGGGCAAGAGGAGTGGCTATTCTGCTTCGCGCGGGGTGACGGGAGAGGGTTCACTCTCCGGCGTGGTCTCGTTGGCGCGGCCGTCATCCTTGCGGCGTGCCCAGAAGATTATGCTCAAGGACCCGACGGTGATCCCTGCAGCCAGGAAGAAGGGCGCGCCGGACCAAACCGGTGCCACCCCGTCCTGTGTCGCGTAGCGAAAAACGGACGGCAAGATCAACGGCCCGATGAAATTCGCGAGGCTTGTGAGCCCGGTCATGGCGCCCTGGAGTTCGCCCTGGGCATTGGGCGGTACGATCCGTGACATCACGCCATTGATCGCCGGGCCGCCAATATTCCCAATCGATCCGATCAGCACGATCACGTAAACCATCCAGCCTGCGGTCGCCAGGCCGTAACCAATATAGCCCAGCGTCGCGAGCGTGAGCGAGATTATGATGGCGCGCCACTCACCCAAAGCCGGCACCAGCCGACCTGTGAGCCCGCCCTGAACAATCGCGGTTGTGACACCCACAAACATCAGCGACAGCCCGATATCACCATCGCTCCACTCGAACCGGTAGGCCGCAAAATAGGACCAGATTGCGGGATAGACGGAATGTCCCAGCATCATCAGGAAGACTGCGCCCAGCATGATGAGCACGGCAGGATATTGCCGCATCTGCCAGAGCGCCCCGAACGGGTTGGCCCGCATGATGTCGAACTTGCGACGGTTCTCCGGCTGCAGCGTTTCCGGCAGGACGATCAGGCCATAGATCAAATTGGCGCCAGCCAGGATCGCGGCCGCAAAAAAAGGCGCGCGCGGACCGTAGAGCTCACCCAGAAAGCCTCCGACAGCCGGCCCGATAATGAAGCCCAGCCCGAAGGCGGCCCCGATCATGCCAAAACGCCCGGCCCGCTTTTCCGGTGGGGTAATGTCAGCAATGAAGGCGTTGGCGGTGGCATAACTGGCCCCGAAAACACCCGCCATGAGGCGGCCGAGCAACAAGAGCCAGAACACCGGCGCAAAGCCCATGATCGCATAATCGATGGTAAAGCCGGCCAGGGCGCACAGGAGTACGGGCTTGCGGCCAAACCGGTCCGAGAGTCCACCGATGATGGGTGCGAAGATGAACTGGGTCAGGGCGTAGACGGCTGTCAGCAAGCCGCCCAGAACGACAGCCTCATTGGGTGCCAGCCCCGTCAGGTCTTCGAGCAGCGATGGCATCACGGGAATGATCAGGCCGAAGCCGATCATGTCGATCAGCACGGTGATGAAGATGAAGGTGATGGCGTGATTGCCGGGTTGGCGCGCGGACATTTCGTCCCCCTGACTACTCGCGCCTAGTCCTCAGCGCTGGAGAGGGGTACGCCGTAAAGCTCGAGACGGTGATCGACAAGCTTGTAGCCCAGCTTGCGGGCGATCGCTTCCTGCAGTCGTTCGATCTCGTCATTCACAAATTCGACGACTTCACCGGACTTTAGATCGATCAGATGGTCATGGTGGTCGTCCCCGACCTCCTCGTAACGCGACCTTCCGTCGCGGAAGTCGTGGCGCTCGATAATGCCGGCTTCCTCGAACAGGCGTACCGTGCGGTAGACCGTGGCGAGGGAGATGCGGGGATCCTCGGCGGACGCGCGGCGGTGCAGCTCCTCGGCGTCGGGGTGATCATGGGACATCGACAACACACGCGCGATCACACGACGCTGCTCCGTCATGCGAAGGCCTTTTTCGATACAGATTTTCTCGATGCGGTCCGGCATGTTGATTCCCCCGGTTGGATAAGGGAGTGATATTCGGTCACGCCCCTGTTTGTCCACGCTCCAACAGAGATTTTCGGAAGATAAGCGCATCATCCCGGCCCCTGTAATAGCGTGGGCGGCGCCCGATCTCCGAGTATCCGGCTCGGGTATAGAGGGCCTGGGCCGGGTGGTTGTGCTGGTTGACCTCGAGAAACATAGAGACGGCGCCGCTGGCGCAAACGGCGTTCTCCGCCCGCGCCAGGACCGCCAGGCCGAGCCCGTTGCCCCGATATCCGGGATCAACGCCGACCGTCAGGATTTCAGCCTCGTCAGCGGCGATACGCACCAGGATGAGCGCCAGGTGGTGCCCGTCCTTCTGGATCGCGAACGCATGCGTCGAGGGCATGGACAGGAGAGAGGCGAACTCGCCTGCCGGCCACGGGTGATCGAAACACTTCGCGTGAAGCGCAGCCATGCGCCCGGCGCTCTGTGCGGTCGCCTCTTCGACGATCACGGCTCCACACCACCGGGAAGCTTGGCGTCAGGCGGGCGCACATAAAATGGCGTTGGCGGGCTTTGCGCCGCGTCCGCCTGCTCCGCGAGGTCCAGCAAGGCAACGAGATCAAGCTTGCCATCATCGACAACCGCTTGCCCCTCGCTCGCCACCAGACCAGCGCCTCCGCCGGCCAGGGCGAGCCCGGCCACGCGGGCCGAAGCGTCCGCGATGGACAGCCGCTGCGCCGCGTCGGGCCCGTCACGCCAGATCTGGACGACGACCTCGTTGCGCTTGGCATCATGCACCGTGGCCAGCGGTCGCGTTGCGGCCAAGGCATGGGCGATCACAGCGAGATTGGAGATGCCGTAGGCCTTCGCCCCACTGGACAGAGCCAGCCCACGGGCGAATGCGACGCCGACCCGCGTCCCGGCAAAGCCGCCCGGACCAATGGTCACGCCGATACGCTGGAGCGCCGCGGGCGCGATGCCGGCCTGTTTCAGGGCATCCTGCGCCATCGGCGCCAGCCGTTCGGCATGGCCGCGCCCGATGGTCTCGCTCAGGACAATGTCCGGCTGACCCTCGACGCGCAGCGCCACGGAGCATTCCGCTCCGGTCGTATCAAAAACCAGGATGGCCATGAGGGCGGTTTAGAGGAATTCGGCGCGGACGTCGCCTGCCTACTCCACCGCCTCAACGGACTGGATTTCCGGGATGTAGTGCTGGAGCAGGTTCTGGATGCCGGACTTCAGCGTCATCGTCGAAGACGGACAACCGGAACAGGCGCCCCGCATTTTCAGGCGCACAACGCCACTGTCCGCCAGGTAGGAATGGAACAGGATATCGCCGCCATCCTGCGCCACGGCAGGCCGCACGCGGGTGTCGATCAGCTCAATGATCTCCTTGACCACTTCAGAGCTTTCCCCGTCATACACCGCATGACCGCTTTCATCTTCGGCATCGCCGAGGATCGGACGGCCCGACTGCAGCCCATCCATGATCGCACCGAGGAGGAAGGGCTTGATGTGATCCCATTCCACGGCCTCGCTCTTGGTGATGGCGATAAAGTCTGCACCCAGGAATACGCCGGTCACACCTTCGATCAGGAACAGGTCGGACGCGAACGGCGATACAGCAGCGTCTTCCTCGCTCTCGAATTCCCGTGAACCGTTCGGCGCGATCTCGCGCCCCGGCAGGAATTTCATCGTGTTCGGATTGGGTGTGGCTTCAGTCTGGATGAACATGGCGGGTCTCCTTGGTCATCACTTGGCGGTAATGGGCGAAAACTTCAACCACAAGAGCTGTAGGGGCTCAGGTGAGCGCGTCGATTTCCTCACACGGCATATCGCCGGGAACCACGGTCACGGGCACATTGCGTTCGGAGAACAGCCCCTTGCCGCGCGCCAGTGCGGAGACAAGCGGCCCCGGCCCCTCGCTGGAGCGACTGGCGCCCAGGATCAGCAGGGAGATCTCCGGGTCTTCGCAAAGCAGCTGGGACAGGACCTGCGATCGCTCCCCCTCACGCAAGAGCAGCTCCGGACGCTCTCCGGTGACGGCCTCGACATCCTCGGCCATGGATTCCAGCAGCGTCTCTGCGGCGGCCTCGGACTCGCGCTTGGCCGTTTCCGCCACGCCGATCCAGTGATTGAAGTCGGACGGCTCGTAGGCCGCCAGCACGGTGACCTTGGCCCCCGTCTTCACAGCGCGGCGCGCGGCAAAGTAAAGCGCTGTGCGCGCCTCCGGGCTTTCATCCGCCACGACCAGGAATTTGCGTGTTCGATTTGGCATGCCGCGCGACTGTGGCGAGTTTCACGCGACTCGTCCAGTAATTGCTGCTAAGGGGCGAATAAAGGAGAGGTTTCAATGAGCTCTGTTCGTCATCCGGATCGGCGCAATCTGGGCACCAAGCCCACATTTACCTGGCTGGAAGAGGGGGCTCTGGTGCAGACCCTCGAGGACGGTAGTCCTGTGCATCATTTTGCGCTGGAAGACATTCGCCATGTGCGCCTGGTCGCGGAGATGGCCGGTCAGA
>JAYZXG010000139.1:0-12145 GCA_036141435.1 Pseudomonadota bacterium
CTGGGATGCGCGAGGCGCGGACCCCGAGGCAGACAGCCAAGGCGAAACCGAGACCGTCCCGTCCCTTCGGCGGGCCCGCCCGTCCCGCAATCCGGACAGCACCGCCCGGACCTGTGAGCAAAACGCGCGCTCAAACGGCCGGGACTGCTGATCCACCCGGGTTACTGCGCGTCCCGGTGCTGGGCGCGCACGACCTGGAGTTCCAGCCGCTTGACCTCTCGCAGGACCTGATTGGTCAGGATCTGCTGGAACAGCACGCCGCGCAGGAACAGAACGATCTGGGTGACGACAACAAGGCCCAGACCCCAGCGCAGGGTCATCAGCACGTCATCCGTGGCGATCAGCTCCAGCGTGATCCACACCGCCAGGGCGACAAAGGCCAGCACCATGAACATGACAACAGCCATGACCCAGCCCATCGAGCCGGAGAAAATGCCCAGCGCCTGGCGGAAGAATCCGGGCTGAGGGGCGTGGCGCCCCAGAAGCTCGCGGTCCTCGGCGTCCAGCGCTTCGGTGATCAGATCATCGATATCCTTGTCAGTCTTGCTCATATCAGGCTCCATCAATGGTAATTTCCAGCGCGTCCCGGAGTTTCCGGCGCGCGTGCATCAAACGGGTTTTCACGGTCCCCACCGGAACATCCAGGGCGATGGCGATTTCGGTCACGCTCATCTCCTGGCGGTGAAACAGCGCCAGCGCAGAGCGCTGCTCGGGCGGCAGCGCCGCCATCGCCCGGGCGACCACGCCCACATCGGCCCGGTTGGCCGCGAGTGTCTCGCCATCCATGACGTCCGGGGGTTCGGCCGCGATCGCGGCCTGTGTGTCACGGATACGCTGTCGCTTGCGGATCACGCCCGCGCACTTGCGGGTCACGATCCGGTAGGCCCAGGCGGGGAAGGCCGCCGGGTCATTGAGGCGCCCGAGGCCGCGGACAATGTCCAGCCAGGCGTCCTGCAGGACATCCTGGGCCATGTCGGCATCCCCGGAGAGGCGCCAGGCGTGGCGGGCGAGTTCGGGCTGGTACAGACGCGCCAGCTGGTCGAAGGCCGCGCGGTCTCCCGTTCTGGCCGCACTGACCAGATATTCCCCGAGCACGCGTTTCTTGTCGCGGCGCATGGCCTTGTTTCTCCTGATCCTGCTCAGCCGTTCACAACCGGCAGATCGATCATCACCGCATAGACGAGGACGAGCGCGGCAGCGAAGGCGATCGGCGCCAACAGACGCACGACCACCGGGTGCAACGTATCCGCCCACCAGACGGCATAACCATGATGCCACCGGCGCGGCACCAGGAGGATGAGTAGAGATGTCGCGGCGATAAACAGGCCGATCCACTGGAAGGCGTCCGGGAAGCGTGACAGCGGCGCGGCCCCGATCATGGCGAGCCCGAAAGTAAAGCGAAGGCTCTGCTCCGCGATATTGATAAGGGCGGTGCTGCCCGCCATGCGCAGGATAGCCAGGGCGCCATCCGGGGCCAGCATCATGATGCCTCCGACCAGCCCCATCCAGGCGGCAAACAGGAGAACACCGTATATAGCCAGTTGCGAGATCATGATTTTCCTCATTCCAAACGCATCGTTCGGAATAAAGGTGCGCGACCGGATCAAACCGGTTCAATCCGCCCGGTCGTTTTCTGCAGCGAAAGGTCTAGCTGGCCTTGGGAACCGTCGGGTGAAATTGCAGATACCCACGTTCAACCATGCGGCGCATGGCGTCATAGGCTTCGGACAATTCCTCGTAGGCATCACGCAAAAGACCCAGCCGCTCGACTTCGGTCTTTTCCAGCGGGGCCCGGCTGCGGGCTGCGGACATCGCAGCATCGACCCATGCACTGCGGGCCTTGGAGGCGGCCAGAGCGAGGTTCTGGAAATCCTCAAGCGTGACAGAATGGATCGTCTTCTTGATCACCGCCTGATTGGCGGCAAACACGGTATAATCAATCTGCTCCAGCTGACCGCGCAATTTGCGCTGTTCAATCGGGTCCTGCACCAAGTCCGGCTCGAACCGGTCCGATACCCTGCGATAGCTGGACGTCGCGATCTTTGACATAACCGCCTCTCCTCCTCGGACAGTAGAACACCACACTGCCACTAAGGGTTTAAGCAATATTGAACAGGGAGTTCGCGCGAGCAACGGCATTACCCTCTGATTGGAAAGAATGCTCTTCCACAAGCTCGGTCGATCCCGGGCGAAATTCGCTCTATCTCCTGGCTCAACACGTTCAGGGAGCACACCATGTCTGCACCAAAAATCCTCGTTCTGGCCGGCTCTGCCCGCAAGGACAGCGTCAACAAGAAACTGGCCGCCAATGCTGCGGAAATCGCCCGCGACAAGGGTGCCAGCGTCACCCATATCGACCTGGCAGATTACGAGGCCCCGCTCTATCACGGCGATAACGAGGCCGAGAACGGCATGCCGGAGAGCATGAAAGCCATGCGCACCCTGCTCGCCGACCACGATGCGATGATTGTCGCCACGCCGGAATACAACGGCAATATCCCGCCCCTGCTGGTCAACACCTTTGACTGGATGTCCCGCCCGGCCGGAGAGGACACGTCCAATCCGTTCGCCGGCAAGCTGGCCGTGGTCATGGCCGCCTCGCCGGGCGGTCTGGGCGGTGTGCGGGTGATCCCGCGCCTGCGGGCATTCCTGACGGATCTGGGCATGATGACCGTACCGGGCCACGCCTCGGTTCCCGGCGCCTTCCAGGCCTTTGACGCAGATGGCCGGCTGACCAATGACCGTTCGCGCGGCCAGATCGAGGGTCTGGTCGACAGCCTCATCACTTTCCTCGACCGCGCGTGATCGCGGTCACACGACCGGCTGATGCACCTGAGATAGTCTGACCCGTCACATTCCGCCCTGCCTGTCCTTCCCAACTGCAGGAGCCTGTCATGGGTCAGACGCTTACCGGACCGCTGCTTGCTGCGGCCAAGACAGAATTCGAGATCATCCGCGACCTGTTCCGGTCGCGTCTGAGCTCCGGCCAGCTTGATGGCTATCACTTCGATCACGGGGCCTGTATTGCCGGCCATCGGGTCGACTTCCGCTGTGAAGCCGCTGGGCTGCTGATTGATATCCACCCCAGCGAGGGGGCCGAGCCGTCGTTGCTGGACGAAGCGCGGATCTGCGAACTGGAAGCGGCCGGCTATCTCGTGCTTCACCTGTGGGAACAGGATTTGCGACGCGGCCTCGACCCGGCGCTTGATTTCGTCCGACAGGCGCTCGCCTGGCGCGAGCCCGCCGACACCGTGGCATCGCCGTCTTCCCGATCCGACGGCGCCTGAAGCGCAGGTTGGATCACTGGTCGACTTGGGCGCCGGGACGGGCAGAGCCGGGACACGGCCACCAGGCACAGCAGCGTACGGATCGAAACGACCTTAGCCTGTTACCCCACACACATTCTCCCCTCACAGGTGTACGTGTGTGCAAGTCCGGCATTCTGTCGATAACATTACAGCGTGTTCATTTTTTGGTGTCGTCTGGGGGGACTCACGGCCATGCGTGTTATCGCTTTTATTCTGCTTGCCGCCTTGGCAGGTGCCATCACTTTCAAAACCAAATTCGCGGCTGAAGAACCCGCGGCAGCTCCGGTCGAGGAGGCTGTCGTCGAAGAGGTTGTGGCCGACGAGGCGCCCGCTGAAGACGCGGCCTCGGAGGACATGCCGGCAGAGGATGTCATGGCGGAAGACGCCGCTGATGACGCAATGGACAGCGCTGACATGGCTGAGGACGCCATGCCGGAAGACGGGGCTGACGACGCGGCCGCTTCGGACGAGGCCGCCGCTGACGGCGAAGCCGAGTAATATCCAGACGATCGCATTTGTCCGGACGATGAAGGGCGGCGGTGACATCCGCCGCCTTTTTCCTGCACGTTTTACAATTGGACCAAGCTCAACTCCGCCATGGCTTGAGCCGGGGGGGACAAGCGGACTAGCATCAGCCCGGACCTAACCGGAGGCGGACATGATGTTGCGGGCCCTTTGCATTTCTCTCATCGCCCTGCTGGCCAGCGGCACGGCACTGGCACAGCCGCTGATCCTGATCACCAATGATGATGGCTATGAAAGCCCGGACCTGCGCGCGCTCGCAGCCGCACTGAACGATCAGGCACATGTCATGATTGTTGCGCCCCAGGGCAATCGCAGCGGCAGTGCGACATCGCTGGGCAATCTGCGCGCCGAAGCGGCCTGGTCCGAATTCGCCTTCGACGGAGCCGATGTATCCTACTGGATCGATGCCACCCCCTCGGTTGCCACCCATTGGGGCA
Source organism: Pseudomonadota bacterium (assembly GCA_036141435.1). Classification (GTDB taxonomy): domain Bacteria; phylum Pseudomonadota; class Alphaproteobacteria; order Caulobacterales; family Maricaulaceae; genus Maricaulis. The sequence continues at coordinate 4,271 of JAYZXG010000139.1, forward strand.
TCGTGCGGGCGGAGCATCATTATGGCCGACAGCCGGACCTGGTGATTTCCGGCATCAATGCCGGCATGAATGACGGCCAGTCGCACCATTATTCCGGCACGGTCGGCGCCGCCCGGACCGCCCGGCTCTACGGCATATCCGCGCTGGCGGTCTCGCTCGACCGCGCCGAGGGGCGCGACCTGGAGGGCGCGGCGGACTGGGTGGCAGCCTTTGTGGCGCGCCTGCCGGAAGACGGCGAGCCGCTGTTTCTCAATATCAACATGCCGGCCATCGATCTCGATGCGGACAGTCCATCAATGATCACCCAACCGGCAGATCTGAGACTGGAAATCTTCGACCAGCGCATGGCGCCGCTGACAGTGGAAACCGGATTGCGCTCGGGCATCGCCCGCTGGAATTATCGCGATGTCGGCGAAGCGGCCGAAGGCACCGATGTCTCGGCCATCAACGCCGGGCTGATCTCGATCACGCCGCTGACGGTGGAGCATTTCGACTCCACCCAGTCAGACCATATCCCGCAATAGGGTGACCCTTCGCGGCCGCCTAGAAATCGCGCGACAGTGAAACGTTCATCGACGTCTCTGTCGGTTCCACGCCGGGTTCGGCATCAAATTCATGCCGCGCGCGAAGCGCTGTCTCCATGGCCCAGTGCTCGGCCAGCGGCGTGCGGACCGTCAGGTTCTGGGTCAGTCGTGACCCTCCACCGGCATAGGCCGTCGTCTCCGATTCCAGCCGGGCTGTCTCGGTGATCTGCCAGTGTAAATGCGACCCTGCCTCGATGATATCGTCCCAGCTGCCATCGCCTGTCAGCCGCTCCTCGCGATACCGCAAGCCACCACCGGCCCTCAGGGACCAGTCGAAACGCGGATTGTCGATGACCTGCCAGATCGCACCCCCGGTCGCGAAGGCCGAGCGCGCATAACTGCCGACCTCGTCATCTTCGAAACTGCCGCCCAGGTAATAGCCGACCCCCTGGTCAAAGGTTCGGGAGAGCCGGGCTTCCAGCAACCAGTTGTCTCGGGTGGTGACCTGCTCGGCTTCGGAGAACGCAAAGGCGAACCGGCTGTCCAAATTCCAGCCGTCCTCGATCTCGCGATCCAGTTCCACCGCGAAGGAGAAATCCAGCAGGTCCACATTGCCCTGGTCGATCTGCAAACCGAAGCTGGCGCGTCCGGACCAGTGTTCCGGCAATTGCGGATTGAGCGAACGGGCCAGCCAGCCCGCGGACGTGTCCACCGCCGTGTCCGATCCGTCTTCCCGGACGGTCGGCATGTCCTCACCCGCTTCACCTGTCGGCATCACTGCCGCGCCCGTCGCCGCTCCGGCCCCTCCCTGCCAGTCTGAAAACAGATGCAGCTTGTCAGCCGCATGCGTGCTGACATACGCCAGCACATCAGCCCGCCCCGTCTCGCTCATTGAGGCAATCAGGCTGGCGGTCTCGAAATAGGCGGCATCATCCTGCCGGGCAGCCGCAGCGTCGAGCAAGGCCCGATAGTCTGCGCTCAGATCCGCATGAGCGCTGGCAGAAAGCGTCACGGCCGTGACTAGTGAGAGGACGGCAGAAGCCTGCATGGCAAACCCGGTTGAAGTGTTCCGGATCGGATATAGAGCGGGAAGGTAAACAGGGTTTTGCCTGGACAAACCGGCGCGGCACGACCCCCACGAATTAGCTCATATCGCCCGCGATTCAAGCAAAAATAAAAAGTAATAACGTTACAAATCCAATCGCCCGCCTCGCCCGTAGAGAGAGCATCAACCCTCACTTTTCGGAGTAGTTTCCATGATGTTCGATCGTCTCCTGGCCGCTTCAGCCCTCGCCCTGATCACGGCCGCCGGCGCCTCTGCCCAGTCCTATGTGTCCGGCTCTGCCGGTTTCAGCCTGCTCAAGGACAGCGACAATGTCGGCGCCCTGACCCGCGAATTCACGACCGGTGACGGCGTGGCCGTTCCGGCCGGCACGGTACTGGCCAGCGGCACGGAGATCGGTTGGTCGACCGAGTTCGACAATGGTCTTTTCCTCGCCGGCGCCTACGGCTACCGGTTCAGTGACAAGCTGCGTGGCGAGTTCGAGATTTCCTATGTCAGCAATGACGTCGACGGTCATGCCGATGTGACGGCAGCTGGCGGCGCGCTGGGCGGCGCCGATGCGGCTGCTCTGATCACCGGCTCAGCACCGCTCGGTGTGACGATTGCCGATCTCGTTGCGGACGGCCAGGGCGACGTGACCACGACTGCCTATGCGCTCAACCTCTACTATGATTTCGATTTCGATGATGCACCGCTCGATTTCTATGCCGGTGCCGGTGTCGGCCTGGCGGACGTGTCCGTCGACTTCTCCCCGTCCGGTGTCGTCATCATCGATGACAGCGAAACCGTATCCCTGTTCCAGCTGATGTTAGGTGCGAGTTTCCCGCTGTCCGACAAGACCGAAGCGTTTGGCGGCTATCGCTATCGCATGACCGGTGATGTCGGCACCGATGCCAGCCTGTTCCCGACCTCGCTGGACATCGAGAACAGTTCCCACGTGCTGGAAGCGGGCATCCGTTTCCACTTCTAGACACTTGCCTGATCGCCCCGGCGATCCTCCCCGCAAGGCCTGGCGTTCGCGCCAGGCCTTTTTGCGTAAGCCTCAGGCCCCGAGGTCGACGCTCCGCCTTCAATTATTGATTTCTTGATCTGTCATTGTCAGCTTGTTGTCGGGTGTCTGTCGTGGGCGACAGGCGGTGCTGGCGCTTATCCATCGCTCCAGCAATCGAAGTGAGAGAGCCAGACGCATGGGACTGAAATCGCTGCGCCTTGAAAAAGGCTGGTCGCAGGAACAACTCGCCACCATCAGCGGGCTAAGCGAGCGCACCATCCAGCGCGCCGAACGCGGTGACATGCCCAGCCTGGAAAGCTTGCGCGCCCTGGCCGCCAGTTTCGAACTCTCCCATGCCGAATTGCGTGAACGCATCGAAACCGACATGGAGACCCCAGACATGCCTGCCAATGATACCCTCGCCCCGAACACCCCGACCGCGACCCCGGCCAGCGAGCCGACCAGCCCGGTCCTCACCACAACCGCCAAGCGCCTTCTGCTGGGCGGCGCCATCTATGTGCTGGTGATCAGCTGGATGGCCCTCATGCAGGCCTTTGCCGGCTGGGATCCCGAGCTCCTGCCCTATGTGGCGCTGACCGGCGGTGGCCTGCTGGCGACCTATGCCTTTGCCAATCTTGGCGGCTTCAGCGAGAGCGACAAGACCGACGACGATACCTCGAAATAGGCGAGGATAAGCGGGCAGGTGTTTTCGCGTGCCTTTGAGAAAAGCGGGCGATAATCTGCTCCGGCCTGTTCCGGGGAAACCAGTATGATCCAGCCCGCTTTCATCGCCATCAGCTTGCTTGTAACAGCGCTCGCCCAGACGCCGGATCCGGTCACGACCGAAACCCGGCCCCGACAGCTGATCGCGCTGGAGGGCCAGCATGCCGAGGACGTGATCGCCCGGGCGCGCCAGGAGGCCTGCCCCGACGAAGCGTGTGATTATGTCTTCCGCAGCGCTGCCGAGATCGCCGGCTCCATGTGCTGGAATGACGCGGCCGCCGGTGAAACCTATTGCCGCGATGCCGTCGTCGGGACCCGGGTCGAGTTCTGCCATGCCGATGAGGATGGCAGTCTTTATGATTGCGGATATTGGGAGATGATGGAGGGCGAGGTCAGCGCGGCCCTGGCCGATGATCCGCGGCTTGCTGCGGGTACATTGCGCTGGTTCAGCCAGGATCGCGGCGGCGATGCCGTTTACGACATCCTGGAGTCCGCCTATTGCGCCCAGCCGCCGGAAGGCGCCTGTACCCGGATGTATAATTTCGGCGTCATCTCGATCCCCGACACTGCCGGTCACAGCCTCATCTTCGAGCATTGCTGGGACGATGCCGCGACTGGCCTGCCGCACTGCCGACAGGCGATCATCGACGTCGTCTACTGATCACCCGGCACAAAAAGACCGCCAGACCCGAAAGCCTGGCGGTCCCTTATCGCGGTTGCTCGGTCCGGCCTTGAACGGCCCGGATCAGGTCACCCCGATCCGCTCGCGTCAAACGCGGGACCCGTGAAATCACGTCAGAGGAAAAGGGCTGCCTTTACCGCCGCACCTGATTTCGATCCAAGACCGCAACCTTCAAAACCACTGATCATCGGATCACCTCCTCTCGTCTGTTAGCGTTGAGAGAAAAGCTAGCACGACAGGGGCGAGGCGCAAGGGCAAAGCCCCTCACCCTCGCTTCGCCCGTCCTCTCCCCGGGGGGAAAGGGATGCCTCGGAGTTATCCTTCTCCCTCGGGGGAGAAGTGCCCGTTGTAGCCTTGCGAAGAAGGGCGATGAGGGGGAAGCACAAAGATCGCCACGATCTTGCGATCTGGAGTGAGAGGCATGCGGAAGGCCGGTGAAACCGGATATGTATGCAATAGCAGGAGTTAGAGGCCTCCCGCACACGGGTCTGCTGTCTGCCTTGTCCAGAATGACCCCGCAGGGTCGACAGCTTCTTCCCGTACATCCACGCCCGAAAAGACTGAGCTCTCGCCTCCCACGACGTGGATCGAGGGAGAGTATGGCGGAGGTTTGAGGGGTGGGATATCTTCCCCGCTCGCGGGGAAGTGGGCTCGCCGTAGCCAGAAGCGAAGGCGAGGTCGAAGGGGGCGAAGCCACCAGGCCGAGCAAAGACCTCCGCGCTACGCGCTCCGGCCCCTCCGTCCCTTCGGGACACCTCCCCGGTGGGGAGGATTAAGACCGACGACGTCACCCCGATGAAGATCGGGGCCCAGTTCGAAAGGCAGAGTGTTTCAGGAACAGGCGCTTTCTGTAGCAGGACCCAGCTTCACGAATTGAAGCTCGGCATGCGGTCGGGAAATTTTAGGTATCCCTGTTCTTCTTGGGGCGGCGGAGAAGACAGAAGTGCGCCGGTCGCCGCGACGTTCAACGGAACCTATTCGTCCGACGATTTCCGATCTGCCGTAAACAGGGAGATGATGAACGCCTCAAGGAAGAACCAGGGCAAAAACGCGATCGGCAGACCGAACAGGATGATCACCCAGAGCGGCAAATCATCGAGTTCGGCCTGATCGAAAAACATCAAGCCAGCGACCAGTGCGGCACCGATCGCGACCCATGCACACAGGCCCAGCACCGTCGCCAGCAGGCGTTTCCCAACGTATGCCAAACCCTTTCGCAGCCAGCTCATGACATTACCCTGCGGATTGCGGTCGTCGTCGCGAGAGGCGTCACCTCATCAATCAATCGGCTCCCGCGTCTCCCCGCTCTCGCTGAGATAAATCTCCGACCCCTTCGCCTTGAACTCCTCGGCTTTCTCCAGCATGCCCTGTTCGGCTTCTGTCAGGGTGTTCGGCGCCCGCGCGCTCCCAAACGTGTCCCGGATTTCCCGCGTAATCTCCATCGAGCAGAATTTCGGGCCGCACATCGAACAGAAGTGCGCCACCTTGTGGGCGTCCTTGGGCAGGGTCTGGTCGTGGAAGTCGCGGGCGGTTTCCGGGTCGAGGGCCAGGTTGAACTGGTCTTCCCAGCGGAATTCGAAGCGGGCGCGTGACAGGGCATCGTCGCGGATCTTGGCGGCGGGGTGGCCCTTGGCCAGGTCACCGGCATGGGCGGCGATCTTGTAGGTGACCACGCCGACTTTCACGTCATCACGGTCGGGCAGGCCCAGATGTTCCTTGGGCGTCACGTAACACAGCATCGCACAGCCGAACCAGCCGATCATCGCGGCACCGATGCCCGAGGTGATGTGGTCATAACCCGGCGCGATATCCGTGGTGAGCGGCCCCAGCGTGTAGAAGGGCGCCTCGTGGCACTCCTTGAGCTGTTTATCCATGTTCTCCTTGATCTTGTGCATGGCCACATGGCCCGGCCCTTCGATCATGACCTGGCAGCCTTTTTCCCAGGCGATCTTGGTCAGCTCGCCCAGGGTTTCCAGCTCGGCAAATTGCGCGCGGTCATTGGCGTCGGCGATCGAGCCCGGACGCAGGCCATCGCCCAGCGAGAAGGAGACGTCATACGCGCGCATGATGTCGCAGATTTCCTCGAAATGCGTGTATAGGAAGCTCTCCTTATGGTGCGCCAGGCACCATTTCGCCATGATGGAGCCGCCGCGCGAGACGATGCCGGTGACCCGGTCTGCGGTCAGCGGGACATAAGCCAGGCGCACGCCGGCATGGATGGTGAAATAGTCCACGCCCTGTTCGGCCTGTTCGATCAGCGTGTCGCGGAAGACTTCCCAGGTCAGGTCCTCGGCAATGCCATTGACCTTTTCCAGCGCCTGGTAGATCGGCACGGTACCGATCGGCACCGGCGAGTTGCGCAGGATCCATTCGCGCGTGTTGTGGATATTCTTGCCCGTGGACAGGTCCATCACCGTATCGCCACCCCAGCGGATGGCCCAGACCATTTTCTCCACCTCTTCCTCGACCGAGGAGGCCACGGCGCTGTTGCCGATATTGGCATTGATCTTGGTCAGGAAATTGCGGCCGATAATCATCGGCTCGAGTTCCGGGTGGTTGATATTGGCCGGGATGATGGCGCGGCCGCGGGCGATCTCGTCGCGGACAAATTCCGGCGTCACGTGTTCGGGGATGGAGGCGCCAAAACTCTCGCCATCGGCCATGCGCTCCTTCGCGCCCTCTACCGCCTGTTTGCGGCCCAGGTTTTCGCGCTCGGCGACATAGACCATTTCCGGCGTGATGATCCCGGCATGGGCAAATTCGTATTGCGTCAGCGGCTGGCCTTCGGTGCCCTTGAGGGGCTGATGCTGGGTCGGGAATTCGCGGGCCAGGTATTTGCCGGTGGCCCCGCCATTATCCAGCGGCGAGAGCGGGCGGCCTTCATACTGTTCCACCTGGCGGTCCTTGTACCAGTCCAGGCGATGACGCGGCAGGCCGGTCTCGACATTGATGGTCGCGTTTGGATCTGAGTAAGGACCCGACGTGTCATAGACCCGCACCGGCGGCTCGTTGGCGGTCGGATGAAGGTCGATCTCGCGATGCGGGACTTTCAGTCCGGGCGCCGTGCTGGGCGAGGTATAGACACGCCGCGAACCCGGCAGCGGCCCGGTGGTCACTTCCGGCGTCTCGAAGGAGGCTTGGTCAGTTGGCTTGTTCATGGGGTGTCTCCTTCAGGTGTAGGTATCGCGGACGAACTCGAAGAGCTCGTCGGGGTCTGGGACATAGAGAATACCAAACATGCGCGTCAGTTCAGGATCATCTTTGCGGATTATTGAGACGCCGTAGTCTATAAGCACAACGTCCTCAATTTCATCGAGCCTGATTTCGTCCAACAGTCTTCTTTGACCGTCGAGCAACACGACCCGCGTCTTAGTAAATACGAATGTGGACATTGCTGCCCATGCAGATGGGGCTCGGCGCCTAGTGAGCATCCAGATCGAAAGAGCGATCAGCGCTGCTCCGAGTACTATTCCCAGATAGGCCGTCCAGTCGACTTGGCCTGCTAGAAACTCAGGTCCACGCCGAACGAAAAAGAAAAGACCTGCGACAAGGAAAACCAAACTCCAGCCGATCCGCCGAACCGGATTATCAATCTCATTCCTGTCGCGCTCTTCAGTGTCAACAGACTGCTCGCGCAGCACTTCCTCGCCGCTCTCGAGTCGCCAGGACTTCGGGACAATCGGCATCGCTTCGCTCACACCGCACCTCCCGCCATTTCTACAACCGGCGCCTTGAGCGCGCGGGCCCGCACCGAGGCGGCGGTGTCATTGAGGGCTTGATTGCGGGCGGTTTCGGCCGCCGCGCGGAATTCGGGATGGTGGATGGCCAGTACGCACAGCGCATTGACCGCCCAGGCACGCACAAAGGGTCGCTCGTGGGTGATGTGGGATTG
>JAYZXG010000140.1:0-12978 GCA_036141435.1 Pseudomonadota bacterium
GTATGGTCGTCGACGAGGTCGAGCGCGTCTGGGATGCGATCGCGGATGCGGATGACTGGGCGCCACTCCATGCCTTGCTGGACGATGTCCAGGCGATTGGGGAAGGCTATGGCCTTAGCGCCGACCGGGTGGGCTTTATCCAACCGGCTTGACGCTGATCTCGGGCGCTGGAAGTGTGCAGATATGAGCGAATTATCCTTTGTCCGCTGTGACTTGCTGGACGCTGATGCGATCACGCACGGCTTCACGACCCGCCCGGGCGGGTGCAGCGAAGGTCCCTATGCCAGCCTCAATATCACCCGGTCCCGCGGTGATAGTCCTGAACATGTCGCGGAGAACAGGGAGCGGGTTCGCCGGGCCATGGGCCTCGACTATCTGGCCTTTTCCACCCAGGTGCACGGGCGGGCGGTGGCCGTGGTCGACACGCCGCCGCGGGGGGAGCAAGCAGTCGGGGAGGCCGATGCGCTGGTCACCAATCGTGCGGGCATTGGTCTGGTTTGCCAGACAGCCGATTGTACGCCGATCCTGCTTTTTGACGCGGAAAACGGGGCGGTCGCCGCGATCCATTCCGGCTGGCGCGGCACGGTCCAGAATATTGTCGAGGCGACCCTGACCCGGATGGTCACGCTCTATGGAACGCGGCCGCAGGCCGTGCGCGCTGCGATCGGGCCGTCGATTTCCGCCGCCAATTACCGCGTTGGACCGGAAGTCGTGACCGAATTCGAAGGCTTTCCCAGCGATCTTGGCATCCTGTCCCCGCGCGATGCGGATGGCGGGGCCCAGCTGGATGTTGCGGCCGCCTGCCATCATCAATTGCTGGAGCAGGGCGTACCCAATAACCAGATCTGGCGATCCGGGCTGTGCACCTACGCCGAGGAAAAGCGTCTCTTCTCGGCCCGTCGATCTCATCATCAAGGCCAGAGCGGAGTATTCGGCGGGCAGGGCGGTGTGATCGGGTTGCGCGGCTAGGCTTCGCCAAGGCGTCGAGCTGGCGACCCCGACAGGATTCGAACCTGTGACCTACAGATTAGGAATCTGTTGCTCTATCCTGCTGAGCTACGGGGCCGTACCGCCCTTTTGGGCGAGATGACGTGACGGAGCAAGCCCCGGCGCTGGCCCCGACACACGAATTTGTGTTTCAGCCTCCCGTGCTTTCGTGCGCCAAACGCGATATCCGAACGAGAGCAGGACCCACACCCAGGGAGGGGAATTTGAAAGCGATTGGATATGTCAGCGCGATGGCGCTGTTGCTGGCCGCCTGTGGCGGCGGCGCGGATACGGCTCCGGCCGACGAGGCGATGTCGAATGATGATGCGGTCGCCGCAGCTGAGCCGATGACGGATACGGTTGACGCAACGGCCGCGCTGGCCGCTGCCATTGATCACGAGCGTCGCAACGAGCGGCGTGCGCGCGATGAATGGCGCCACCCCATGGAGACACTCAGCTTTTTCGGCATTGAACCGTCCATGACGGTGATGGAAGCCTTGCCCGGCAATGGCGGGTGGTATTCGCAGATCCTGACCCCGCTGCTGGCGGAGGACGGGCGTCTGATCGGGGTGACCTATCCGGACAGTTTGTGGAGTCGGATGTTCCCGGAGTGGAGTGCGGACAATTACGAGCGTTTCGGTGCCGATATCTCCCAGATGGGCCGCTATATGAGCGTCGAGGGCGTTGAGCCGCGCCAGGCGACGCTGGGCTATGCGCTCGATGATATCCCGCAGGCCGAGGACGGCCAGGTCGATGCGGTGCTGTTCTTCCGCGCCATGCATCACCTCTTCCGGTTCGAGGAGCCGCTGATCGACACTGCCCTGGCAGAGGTGTTCGATGCCGTGGCGCCGGGCGGCATCGTCGGCGTTGTCCAGCACCGCGCACCGGAGAGCGCTGATGCAGCGTTCGCGACCGGTGACAATGGCTATCTCAAGCAGAGCGATGTCGTGGCGGCGTTCGAGCGGGCCGGCTTCGTGCTGGATGCCAGTAGCGAAATCAACGCCAACCCCAATGACCCGGCTGACAGTTATGTCTGGCGCCTGCCGCCGACAACCACGAATAATCCGGATACGATGGCGATCGGGGAATCCGATCGCATGACCTTGCGCTTTCGCAAGCCGGAATAGGTTCGGCCTGACACCCAGCCCATCAAGCAAGACGGCGCGCCAGGATCCGGCGCGCCGTTTTTCTTTTGGAGATTGACCGGCCGTGCAAAACCTTCCAGTGCGCCCGGCCAACAAAAACGGCCCGCCGAAGCGAGCCGTCTGCAACTGGACTGGTCCTGCGGATCAGCGGACGCGTTCGCGCAGGCTGTCGAGCTGGTGAGCCACCTCCTGGGTCGCGGCCGTCATCTGGTCGACGGCTTCCTTGCCGCGGGCGACGGAAACGCCGGAACCGCGAACGCCGTCGAGGATTTCCTTCACTTCATTGTCGAGCGCCGAAATGCGGCTGGCGATATCTTCGGTTGCCTTCGCGGTCTGACCGGCCAGTGCCTTGACCTCGCCCGCAACGACAGCGAACCCGCGACCGGCTTCACCCGCACGAGCGGCCTCGATCGTGGCGTTCAGGGCCAGGAGGTTGGTCTGGCTGGCGATGGCCTCAATCGTGGACAGGATGGCGTTGATGCGCTGGGAGGCGTCCGTCAGGGCCTCGACGCGGCGCTCGAGAACCTGGGAGCTCTCCTCAACCTGGTTCATCGCGTCAAACGCGACCTGTGCGGCCTCTGCGCCTTGCGAGGCACGAGCTGCGGTTTCACCTACTGCCTCGGCAATCGCGTGCATGTCGGTGGTATCTGCGGAAGTTTCCGGGGTTTCGTCGTAAGCGAAGGCGTTCATGGCGCGCGTCCTGATTAGTGAGTCGCGAAAAGATTCGCGGCAAGGATTCGTCGAAAGGTTAAAAGGAAAGGTTAACTCAATGGATTTTCGTGACGGGCGTCACGCACAAATGCACGCAATGCGGGTATTCTACCGGGGATGGAGAGCGCCATGTCGACGATGTTCAAACCTGTCCTTTTTGTCCTGTGTCTGGTTATGGCCGCCTGCGGTCAGGCGGGCGCCAGGAGTGCCCAGCTGACTGAGGCCCGGGTCTCCGAGGTGACCGGGCCCTTGAGCGTGTCGTTGATCACCGAGGGCGGTGAGGTGGAAATCAGGTTGGCATCTCTCATGACCCCGGTCCCGGAGCAGACGCAGACCTATCTGGACACTCTGCTCGCGGACCGGGTCGTGGACGTGGAGTTCCTGTCAGATACGACAGACCGTTATCAGAGGCGTATTGGCACGATCTGGTTGCGCGATGGGCTGCCGCGGGTTGATCTGCATGAGCGCTTGCTGGAAGCCGGGCTGGTGCAGGTTTATCCGTATCCGGATGCGATAGCGCGCCTGTCACGCTGGCTGGCCGTCGAGGACGCGGCCCGGTCCGGTGCAGCCGGACTCTGGGGGGAATATGAGACGCGCCTGCGTGATGTGGATCCGGATGTGTTGATCCAGGATCTGGGAACGATCCAGGTCGTGGAGGGACGCGTCACGGATGTCGCCGTGCTCGCCAGCGGGCGTGTTTATCTGAACTTCGGAAGTGATTATCGCACCGATTTTACCGTGCGGCTCGAGGCAGAAAGTGCGCCCGACTTCGCCGACCATCTGGGTGATTTGTCGGATCTGCACCAGCGCCGGATCCGTGTGCGCGGGGTCATCCGCGACGAGAACGGGCCGATGATTATCCCGTCGAACCCGCTACGCCTCGAAGTTCTGGACGACTAGGTCGTCGGGATCAGGCCGGATTCTTCGGGGTCGCCAACCGTGCTGGTCAGGGCATTACGCAACTTGTTCAGTGCGACGCTTTCAATCTGGCGAACACGTTCCTTGGAAATCCCCAGGGTACGTCCGAGCGCTTCGAGGGTGGAGCCGCTTTCGCTCAGGCGACGCTCTTCAATAATATAGCGTTCGCGATCATTCAGCGTGCCGATTGCGTCGTGTAGCCAGGCCGAGCGCTGGGCGCTGTCATGGCTTTGCATATATTCCTCATCCGGGGTGGCCCGCTCATCGGCGAGCAGGTCCTGCCACTGGCCCGCCTCGTCTTCTCCGACGGGGGCGTTCAGGGACCGGTCATTGGCCGCCAGACGATCAGCCATCGCTTCCACGTCCTGGTGACGCACGCCGAGTTGCTGGGCGATCCAGCCCTTGTGCTCCGGGGTCAGCGTATTGCTGTCCAGCGCACCGATCTGGGCTTTCAGACGACGCAGGTTGAAGAACAGGGATTTCTGCGCGGAGGTGGTACCCGTCCGTACGATGGACCAGTTGCGCAGGACATAGTCCTGGATACAGGAGCGGATCCACCAGCTCACATAGGTGGAAAAGCGCACATCGCGTTCCGGATCGAAGCGTTCAACCGCCTTCATCAGGCCGATATTGCCTTCCTGGATGAGGTCGGCATAAGGCAAGCCGTAACGGCGGTACTTTGCCGCGAGGGCAATCACCAGACGCATATGGGCTTCGGTCAGGCGGTGCATGGCCCGTTCATCCCGGTGCTCCTTCCAGCGCCGGGCGAGGTCGAGTTCCTCCTCCCGGGACAAGAGGTCCTGCTTCATCGCAGACTTGATGAAGCGCTGCTGGCTCAGCTCCGGAGAGCCGGACGAGGTGGTGCGGGAAGAAGACGGTGTGGCCATGTCGCTATCCTTTCAAACAAGGATACGTCGCTGGATCCAAACTGGATCACCGCACACGGCAAAAACAAAAACGCCCGGCTGGGCCGGGCGTTTCATGCGATATATGTGAAGCCCTAGGCGGCTTTTTTCAGCAGGGACTCCGACAGCATGTCGCGGGCTGCATCGTGTTCGATATTTTCGACCGCAGCGAGCTCGCGGACCATGCGGTCCAGGGCACTCTCATAGAGCTGGCGTTCGGAGTAGGACTGCTCCGGCTGGTCTTCAGCACGATGCAGGTCGCGCACGACTTCCGCAATCATGATCAGGTCACCGGAATTGATCTTGGCTTCATACTCCTGAGCGCGGCGGCTCCACATGGTGCGCTTGACACGGGCCTTGCCCTTCAGCGTCTTCATGGCGTCCTTGACGATCTTGTCAGACGACAGCGGGCGCATGCCGGACGCATCTGCCTTGGCGGTCGGGACGCGCAGCGTCATCTTGTCTTGTTCGAAAGTGACGACATAAACCTCGATGTCGAAACCTGCGACACTGTCCTTCTCCACGCCTGTGACCTGACCGACGCCATGGGCCGGGTACACGATGAAATCACCTTGTTTGAATGATTTGTTGTCGTTGGCGGTTTTTTTGGTCATTGAAGCTCTCTCTTCGGGCCTTTTCCGGGTGACGGCAATAAGCCACTGATCGTTCCACACGAGCCGGCGCGACCGGACTCAAGAACGGCAATTTCAGTGCACTGGTCACCACGTAGAAAAGGGGGCCGTGCCACCCGCACAGCCCATCAATGTGTCATGTATAACACATTAATCAGAAAATTTCAAATTGGATCGATTTCTGAAGGCAAACAGACTAGCTTGCTTCGCCCGGCTTTTCCGAGAAGTATTTTTCGAACTTTCCGGTCTCCTCCGCCATGGCATCCGCATCGGCCGGCGGATCCTTGCGCAGGGTGATGTTGGGCCAGATCTCCGCGAACTTGGAATTCACGGCCAGCCACTTGCCGTCCTTGTCGTCTTCCGTGTCCGGCTTGATCGCCTCCACCGGGCATTCCGGCTCACACACACCACAATCGATGCACTCGTCGGGATGAATGACGAGGAAATTCTCGCCCTCGTAGAAACAGTCGACGGGGCAAACTTCGACACAATCGGTGTATTTGCAGCGGACGCAGGCGTCGGTGACGATATAGGTCATGGGCGGCGGACTTCAGTCGGAGTAACAGTGCGGGCGCGACATGGGACGTCGCGGCCGCTTTGTCAACGGGCGCGTGCCTTGGCTTCTGCACGTGAACGCGCAAAAACCCGCTCGCGATCATCAATTCCCAGCAAGGGGGCAATACGGCGCACGAAGGCGTCCTCGAACGGTGATTTCTCGCCATCGGCGAGGGCAACCATCCACAACTCCTCGATCAGGGCAATGCGCTCCTGCTCGCTCAGGCAGGTCTTGACCACCTTGGTGAAGCGGTGATGGTCGACGGCGGTCTCCGCCAGCTCCTCGGCCTGGTCGAGCACGACCTTGGCTTTCTCTGTCTCCAGATTGAAGGCCGCGCCCAGCGTGGTCAGGATCTGCTCCTGTTCGCAGTCCGCATAAATGCCGTCGGCCAGAGCGGCCTCCACCAGCAGCGCCGTGGCCGCCACATGCGGGTCAATTTCCGGATTGCTGGTGGTCGCCTTGGCGCCGAAGAGTTTTTTCAGAAAGCTCATCCTGCCCTCAATTGCCGTCCGGACTCAGTCCGTTTCGAGTAACGCGTAAAGCGACTGGGCCTCACTGGCCGGCCCGCGTCGTGTGGACAGGGCCAGAATTCTGATGCGAACAATCTTCCCATTCCGCGGGAAGGTCAATTCATCGTCCACGGTCAGGGTTGCTGAAGCCTTGGAGATGCGGCGGACCTGGCCGGTGCGGGTCAGGCGAACACGACAATTGGCAACCTCCCGGCTGGCCAGCGTGCGGGTCTTGTAGAACCGCGCGTGCCAGAGCCAGACATCGATGCGCTGCGCAGGCGTGTCAGGCTCGCTCATCCCTGTGTGGAAGACGTGTCCGCGGCAACGACGGCCTCGCCGGCCGTAGGTGTTGTGTCAGCGGACTCCGGAAGCGCTGTCTCGGCGACTGTATCTTCCGGATTTGTCTCGGTCACGACGGCGGCGTTGGCTGTCTCCGGAGCAGGTTTCTTCTTCTTGCGCTTGCGCGGCTTCTTCTTCGGGGCCGCCTCGGCCTCGACCGGCTTCAGTGCTGCCAGGGCAGCGAACGGGTTATCCGGATCCATCGGGTTGGTCGCAGGTGCCGGCTTGGCCTGTTTTTTCGGCGGCGCACCGGCGGGGCGGCGGCCAGGTTTCGAGCCCCAGATCTCGCCCTCGGCCTTTTCCGGGTCCGGCCCTTTTTGATAGCGCTTGTATCCCAGCGCCGAGAGTACGCCGCGTGCATCCTCAACGGAACAGCCCATCAGAGCCATGATATTGGCGGTCAGCGGGAAGCGTCCCTTTTCCAGCGTCTTGCGCGCTTCGCGGATCTCGTCCGCCAGGCGCTCGAGCATGTCAAAGCGCACCGCCCGTGAGCCACACGGGTAAAAACCGACGGCCGCATAGTCTGCGCGGGAATGGGCGCGGTCATTGGCGACGGATGTCAGGCCCGGAGCCGGCAGCCAGCTCAGGTCAACCTCGCCGTTGAACACACCGCGCAAAAGCGCGAACAGGCGCGAAGGGGCCGGCTTGACCAGCATGGGCATGTAGATCATGTGCTGGCCGATACGGACGCCAAGCTGACGCAATGCGCGGCGCGCCTCCGGATCAAGTGCAGCGATATCCTCGGCAATTTCAGAGCGGACGATGGCGCCACCGGCCTCATAGAGCCGCCAGGCCACGCCTCGCGCGGGTCCCGGAATGTCGCTGCGATCAGATGCGCCACGCAGGTCAAACAGCGGTTTGAGAGTTTCGCGGACTTTCATGTCGACGGCGTCACGCAGCGCCGCCTTGGCAGCGGCCTGGTTGTCGGCCGAACCCAGTTCTCCGCCAAGGCTCTTGATCGCCGGTTGCAGCAGGTCGGCTCCGGCCACCAGCTTGCCAATGACATCCTCGCCGGATTTCAGATGGCCGTCCTCTTCGATGGAGAGGTTCACGGCGATGCTATTCGTCAGTTCACTCAATCGTCTGTCCATTTCCGGTCGCAGGGCCCGCAGGACTGCGGAGCGTAATGCGCGTGCGCTGAGGTCCTTCCCCTGCGCGTCGGGTTCAAAGGTAAGACCCTTTAACCGACCCACATAGTGTCCCTCAACCGTTACTTCTCCGCTGGCTGATACCCCGGCGAGCAGGTGTTTGTCATCCCGCAAGCCCTTGACCAGGGCCTGGGTGCGCCGATCGACGAAGCGTTGCATCAATCTTTCATGCAGTGCATCGGACAGGCGGTCCTCGACCAGGCGGGCACGTTCGCGCCAGTGTTCCGGCTTTTCCGTCCAGTCGGCCCGGTGGGCCGCATAGGCCCACGTGCGGACGAAAGTGAGCCGCGAGGCCAGGGCGTCGACATCGCCGGCGGTCTTGTCCAGGCGATCGAACTGGGCCTGCATCCAGCTGTTGGGCAGCCGACCATTGCCATCGCTGAGATGCATGTAGATGGACTTCACCAGCCGCGCATGGGCATCGATGGTCGCCTTGCGGAAATCCGGCAGTCGGCAGACATCCCACAGGCGTGCCACCAGGCCGGGTGAGCGGGTTCGGTCGGCTACGTCCCTGTCTTCGGCCAGGATATTGAGCGCGCGCTCGTCACTGGCTTCCCGTACGCGTTCGAGGGCGGGGTTGTAGGCCGGCTTGTTCAACGTGTAGCGCAGGCGTTCGATACTGGAGGTGTCCAGGTCCGGATTGCGCCATTGCAGGCGTTCCACAGGGGCGAAGCTGTGGTTTTCGACGGCGCTGACGATATCGGGGTCGAACTCCAGGCATTCTGCCGTTTCACCGAATGTGCCGTCGGTGCGGAAGCGTCCGGCGCGTCCGGCGATCTGGCCGAGTTCCGCAGCCGTCAGCCGGCGGTGTTTCAGGCCGTCGAACTTGCGACTTTCCGCAAAGGCGACATGTTCGATTTCCATGTTCAGCCCCATGCCGATGGCATCGGTGGCGACCATGAAATCGACCTCGCCGGACTGGTAAAGCTCGACCTGGGCGTTGCGGGTGCGCGGCGACAGCCCGCCCATGACCACGGCCGCACCGCCGCGACGGCGACGCATCAGCTCGGCGATGGCGTAGACGGACTCCGAGGAAAAGGCGACGATGGCGGAGCGCCGGGGCAGACGGGTCAGCTTGGCCGGGCCTGTGTAGCTGAGCTGGGAGAAACGCTCGCGCTCAACATGTTCCGCATCCGGAACCAGCGAACGGATCATGCCGCTCATTGTGTCCGAGCCAAGCAGCATCGTTTCATGGCTGCCGCGGGCATGGAGCATGCGATCCGTGAAGACATGGCCGCGCTCGCGGTCCGCGCCCAGCTGGACCTCGTCGATCGCGACGAATTCCACCTGCCGGGTCATCGGCATGGATTCGACCGTGCAAATGAAATAACGCGCGGTGCGCGGGACAATTTTCTCCTCGCCGGTGATCAGGGCGGCGAGGCCGGCGCCCTTGGCCGCGACGACCCGGTCATAGATCTCCCGCGCCAGCAGGCGCAGGGGCAGGCCGATCATGCCGGAGCCATAAGCCAGCATGCGCTCGACTGCGAGGTGCGTCTTGCCTGTATTGGTGGGGCCGAGCGCGGCGGTGATATTCTCCGGCGCGCCAGATCTCATGGCCATCTCGCCATCCCTTATTGATCACAGCCTATCTAGGGCCAATGACCGGAGTTTGCGAGGTCCGGCTCCAGTCGCCTAGTGCGCCTGGATTGAGCGCGCGGTGATCGTGGCGCCACCGAAACCGGCATTCGTGCGAATACGGACCGGGACGTGGATGTTGGTGCCCTCGACCGGCGCGAACCACATGGTGATGGGCTCGGCGATCACATCATCGGACGGGAATTCGTCTTGCTCATATCCGGAGATCGGCTCGTAATAGGCATGGCAGACTTGGGCATCGCCGCGCCAGGCGCGGGTGCGGACATTGTCTTCGCCGCCATATTCGAAACGCAGATTATAGCGGGCGCGACCGTCAAAGACCGCCAGAGTGCCGTCACAATGACCGTTCTCGTCGGCGACGGAGCCCAGGCCCACACTCAGAAGAGTGGAGAGCGGGTCAGCAGCGCCGGCGCGGTCCTCGGCGGAGGCTGGCGGCTCACCCATATTGCCGAAGGGCGGATTGATGTCCGGGGTCGCGACACCTTCGGGAAAGTCGATGCCGACGGTGCGATTCTTGGAGCTGGCATGATTGAAGTGGCTGTAGCGCCAGGGCTGGAGCGAGGGGCCATCCCGATAGCCGCTGACACCCGCCTCGATATCGGCATCGGTGAACAGGGCTGCCAGACCGGCTGCGGTGAAGCGCGCCGAAGCCTGGTAGGTCTCTTCCTCGAACGTGCCGGAGATGACGATGTTGGCGACCTGGAAGATCATGACCGAGCCGGCATATTGCACGGTGACGCCCTGAGAACCGGTCGTGGCGCTATCCGTTGTCTCATTTGCACTGACGGGCATGGCGCTTGTCAGAGCCAGTCCTGTCGCAAGAATCAGTGCCTTTTTCACGCTTTACTCTCCCTAAGTCCGGCCCCGCCGACCCTTTTACACATGCACCCAACTGCAATAATACTTCAAAACCCACTGCAAGATGAACGCCACAAGCTTGACGCAGCCGGTCCACTCCGTTATTTCGCCCGCTCCCGCTTTGGCTGCAAGGCCTCTGCGCAAAGAATATAATTGTTTGAAAGGTGCGACTATGGCGCGTCGCTGCGATTTGACCGGTACGGGTGTTATGACGGGAAACAATGTTTCCCACGCGAACAACAAGACCCGCCGCCGTTTTCTGCCGAACCTGTGCGATGTCACCCTGACGTCTGACAAGCTGGGTCGCGGTTTCAAACTGCGCATTGCTGCAAAAGCTCTGCGCAGCGTCGACCATGTCGGCGGTCTGGACGCCTTCCTGCTGAAAGCTCGCGATGAGCAGCTTTCTGATCGCGCTCTGAAGATCAAGCGTGAGCTGAAGAAGGCCAACCAGGCTTAACAGCTTCTCCGGAAACGGAATTATCAACGCCCGCTGCTTGCAGCGGGCGTTGTTGTTTGGGCGCTTGAGGGCTAGCCTGCCTCCCGACACAAGGGGAGGGAACACCATGCGTCTGTCTTTCTGGCTGGCTTCTGCCGCGGCGATTTCACTGGCGGCCTGCGGGCAAGCTCCCACCGACACCGCCAGTGATGCCGCAGTAAACACGCCGCAGGCGAGCGCCTCTGCGACCGTTGGCGACATGATTTTCTGGGGCGGGGAAATCTATACCGCGGATGACAACCAGCCGATGGTCGAGGCTGTTGTGGTCCGTGACGGACGCATCCTCCATGCGGGCAATCAGGCCGACGCGCAGTCCTATCTCGGTGAGCAGACCCGTATCGTCGATCTCAATGGCGGTGCAATGTATCCCGGCTTTACCGACAGCCATGTCCATGTTCTTGGCGTGGGCGCGCGTGAGCGGACGTTGAATCTGGATTCGGTGACCTCGATCGAGGATCTGGTCGCTCGTGTTGCGGCCAGTGTGGGCGAGGCTGACTCGGGTGCGGTCGTTTTCGGCCGGGGCTGGATCGAGACACATTGGCCGGAAGGACGCTTCCCGAATCGGGACGATCTGGACGCGGTCTCGCCAGACAATCCGGTGATTCTCGTCCGCGCTGATGGTCACGCCCTGGTCGCCAATTCCGCGGCGCTGGCGGCGGGCGGCATAACCCGTGACAGTGTGGCGCCTGAAGGCGGCGAAATCCTGTTTGACGAGGCCGGAGAGCCGACGGGCATGCTGATCGATACAGCGATGTATCCGGTCAGCCAGCTGGTCTCTGCGCCCACGGGTGACGAGCGCGCGGATATCTATGCAGAAGGCTCACAGCGCCTGGCCAGCCTGGGCTGGGCCGGGGTGCATGACATGTCGGTCCCCTACGCCGATGTCGAGATGATCGAGGGGCTGGCCGAAGCGGACCGCCTGTCCACTCGCGTCTATGTCTCCATCAATCCGGGCGGGTTTGCCGAACTGGCGCGGGAAGTGCCGCGCATTGCCGATGATGGTATGGTGATCACCCGCGCGGTGAAACTCTACATGGATGGCGCCTTGGGATCGCGTGGCGCAGCGCTGTTGTCGCCTTATAGCGATCGCCCGGAAACCTCCGGTCTCAACATCGCCGAGCCGGATGAGACGGTGGGCGTTTTCATCGAGGCACTGCGCAACGGCATCCAGATGAATGTCCACGCCATCGGTGACCGCGGTAATCGCCTGTTGCTGGACTGGGTCGAGGAAGCCCAGGCACAGGTTCCCGCCGACGAACGCGCCCTGCCGGAACATCGCTGGCGTGATGAGCATACCCAGATCGTGCACCCGGATGATTTCGCGCGCTTCGCCGAGCTGGGCGTGATCGCATCCATGCAGCCCTCGCACGCCATTGGTGATCTGCACTTTGCACCGGCCCGCCTGGGCGAGGATCGCCTCGACGGTGCCTATGCCTGGCAGACCCTGCTGGATCATGGGGCCCACCTGACCGGCGGCTCCGACGCACCGGTCGAACAGGGCGATCCGCGCATCGAATTCTATGCCGCTGTGGCCCGGGCCGATCTCTCCGGCTTCCAGGGCGAGAACTGGCGTCCGGACGAGGCGCTGTCACGCGATGACGCGCTTAAACTCTTCACGCTCTGGCCGGCCTATGCCTCCTTCCGCGAGGACGAGCTCGGCTCGATCGAGGAGGGCAAGCGCGCCGACTTCACCATTTTCTCCGGCGATATCATGACCATCGAACACGCTGACATTCTCACGGTGACGCCGTGGATGACCGTGGTGGATGGTGAGGTGACCTGGGAGCACCCCGACAGCTTCCATAACTGCCCGGGGTGCTAGGGCGGCGTTCGCGCGCACCGCGACGACACACCGCAGACATAACGCCCATCCGTCCCTGTATGGAAATCTCCGATAGGATCCGCAGAGATCCTGTTTGGAGGTTTCCATGCTCAGTTTGACCGCCGCAGTCCTGCTTGTTCTTGTTGGCCTGTTCCACTCCGTCCTGGGAGGCAAACGCCTGATCGCGCCGATCGTGGCGCGGGACGAGCTGCCAGCCATACTGGGCAGTCGCACAACGAGCCGGGTGACACTGAAGGCGGGCTGGCACTTGCTGACGGTGATGTGGTTTGCCCTGGCCGCCATCCTGGTGCTGGACCAGCTGGCTGTGGCTGAATTCCGTCAGCTGACGCTGGGGG
>JAYZXG010000141.1:0-10076 GCA_036141435.1 Pseudomonadota bacterium
AGGAAAATGATGGGCGGAACGATTCAGACCTATGATGCGGCAACAGCACGCAGGCTGCGCCGCTATGCCGCTCTTGTATTGTTGGCCGGACTCCTGTTTATGGGCGGGAATTTCATCGTGTATTCATCGCTGACTCTATGATCCGTTTGCCACAAGACAAAAACACCCGCGTCGCCCTGATGGCCGCCTTCGGGGCGGTGACCATGATCGGTGCAGCCTTTGCGGCCGTGCCGCTGTATGACCTGTTCTGCCGGGTGACCGGTTACGGGGGCACAACGCAGGTTGCCGTGGGTGAGGCGGGCGAGATCCTTGATCGCCAGGTGACGGTCTATTTCGACGCCAATACCGAACGCGACATGCCATGGAGCTTCGAGCCGCTGCAGCGCTCGCTGACCGTCCAGGTCGGAGAGAGCGGGCTGGCCTATTACCGGGCCACCAACACGTCGGACCAGCCGATCACCGGTGTCGCCTCGTATAATGTCGCGCCCTACAAGGCTGCGCCCTACTTTTCCAAGATCCAGTGTTTCTGCTTCACCGAGCAAACGCTGGCCCCGGGCGAGAGCATGGACATGCCGGTCCTGTTCTTCGTCGATCCTCTCATGGATGAGGAGCGCCGCATGGATGATGTGACGTCCTTCACCCTCTCTTACACCTTCTTTGAAACCGACGGTGCTGCGTCCGCTTCCAGCGACGCCGCGCCTTAGCATTGAACCTTTCGCCGCGTCCGGGTATCACCGGGCCAAGTGGCTGATTTGATATCGCAGGAGATTCGCGATGGCTGGGCAGGCTGTTAAGCACGACTACCACCTTGTGGACCCGTCACCGTGGCCGTTCGTCGGCTCGTTGGGTGCCTTTTTGATGGCCGTTGGCGCGGTCGCCTGGATGAAGGGACTGGTGGACGCTGACCACTGGCTGGCCTTCTTCTATGGTCCGAACGCCTCTGCCGGTTTCTTCATTGGCCTGCTCATCGTGCTGATCACGATGTTCGGCTGGTGGGCTGACGTGATCAAGGAATCGCGTGCGGGCGACCACACGCCGGTTGTCGATATCCACCTGCGCTACGGCATGATCATGTTCATCGCTTCGGAAGTGATGTTCTTCGTGGCCTGGTTCTGGGCGTTCTTCGAATACGCGATCTTCCACGAGGTTCGCCTTGATCCGGGCCTGGCCACCTGGCCGCCGGCCGGTGTCGAGACCTTCAACCCGTGGCACATCCCGCTGATGAACACGCTGATCCTGCTGCTTTCCGGCACCACCGTGACCTGGGGTCACCACGCGCTGCAGCACGGCGATCGCAAGGGCGCCAAGCTGGGCCTGCTGTTCACCGTGATCCTCGGCCTCTGCTTCACCGCACTGCAGGTCTACGAGTATCAGGAAGCACACTTCGCCTTCTCCATGGCCGATGGCGGCAACCTCTATGGTTCCACCTTCTACATGGCGACCGGCTTCCACGGTGCACACGTCATCATCGGTACCATCTTCCTCGCCGTCTGCCTGTTGCGCCTGATGGCCGGCCACTTCACACCGGAGAAGCATTTCGGTCTGGAAGCGGCAGCCTGGTACTGGCACTTCGTTGACGTTGTCTGGCTGTTCCTGTTCGCCTTCGTCTACGTCGTCTACCAATAAGGCGACCCCACATGGATAATCCCTCTCCGTTTTCGACGGGCTTTCACGGCCGGTGTCCGAAATGCGGAGAGGGGGCCATGTTCAAGGGACTGCTCGAAATAGCGCCGCGGTGTGATGCCTGCGGCGTTAGTTTTGAGGGGGCAGATGTCGGCGATGGCGCCTCGGTGTTTGCGCTCTTCATCGTCGGCTTCATCGCAATGGTGGCCTACCTGCTGGTCGCCGTGACCTTCAATCATCCGCCGCTCTGGGTTCACGCCCTGATCCAGCTGCCGCTGATCCCGATCGCGACGATCGCCTGCATACGTCCGCTCAAGGGCGTGTTGTTTGCCCTTCAGTTCAAGCATGACGCCCAAGAGGCGCGCCTGGACGACGAGCCGGAGACCTGACTTGCGCCGCTTCCCCGTCATCCTGACCGGCTTCACCCTGGCCTCGCTGGCCCTGCTGGTGTCCCTGGGCACCTGGCAGATGCAGCGCATGGCCTGGAAGAGCGATCTGATCGCCCAGTATGAAGCGCGCGGCGAGGCGGTCAGTTTCCAGGCGGCCCTGTGCGAGATGGGCGAGGGGTTTTTCAGCCCGCGTGTGTCCGGTCCAGCGCCGTTGAGCGGCGAGGAATTGCGGTTCTACGTCTTGCGCGGTGAGCCCGGCTGGGTGCGCCTCGGGGTGCTGCAGGTCGAGGATTGCGACAGTGGTGAAGACCGGTTTGTCCTGATCGAGAGCGGGTTTGAGAACCTGGCCGGCGAGCGTGTCTCGCGCCCATCCGTGTGGAGAGCAGAAGCTGCACCGGCTGCAGGAATGTTCACGCCCGGCAACGAAGCAGATACCAATCAGTGGTATAGCTTTGACCGGATCGACATGGCGCGCGCCCTGGATATCGAGCCCGACCAGCTGCTGGCGGTCTGGCTGCGAGAGGATAGCGGCATGCCGGCCAGCCTGAGCCAGACGCCGCCGTCCAAGCATTTTGGATATGCGCTGACCTGGTATGGCCTGGCCCTGGCGCTGATGGCGGTCTATGCCGCGATGCTGTTCAAGCGTCGCCAATAATACCGCTGCGGCGGAACATGGTATAAGAGCGGGTGGCTAGCCCGCCGTATTGGGAGAGATGCGTGGCACTTTGGCGCGATGATCCGGAAGAAGACATCCTGTTCGGACAGGGTATCAAGCTGAGAGCCCCGGTGCTCGAGGACTATGATGCCTGGGCGAAGCTGCGCGGTGCATCGCGTGCGCACACCGAGCCGTGGGAGCCGGCCTGGACGGTCGATGAATTGTCCAAGGGAGCATTCCGCCGCCGCATCGCGCGCTACCAGGCCGACCGCCAGTCCGGTCTTGGCTATCCGTTTTTCATCGTGCGGCGGGAAGATGATGTCCTGCTTGGCGCGTGCAATCTGAACAATGTCCGGCGCGGCGTGCTGCAGGCGGCGGATATCGGCTATTGGGTCGGCAGCCCCTATGTGCGCAAAGGCTATACGCGCGCTGCGGTGAAGCGCGTCTTGTGTTTCGCCTTCGATTCCCTGGGTCTGCATCGCATCGAGGCGGCCTGTCGTCCGGAAAACCATGCATCGCGCAAATTGCTGGAAGGCGTCGGCTTCCAGTTCGAGGGACGGGCGCGGTCCTATCTCAACATCGCCGGGGAATGGCGCGACCATGATCGTTTCGCGCTTTTGAAGACCGACACACGCTCATGACATCTGATCCCTTCGAGGCCGGAGCGACGGCGGCCGGGGCTGTGGCCTTCTGCATCGATCCGCACGCCGGGACGGTGGCGCTGGCGGGCAATGCCGCGTCCCTCGGTCTGAGTGCAGCGACGTTGTCGCTGGATGAATTCCTCTCCCGCATGGGCCCGACGGACCAGGACGCGCTGCGCGTGGATATCGCGTCCGGACGCCTGGATGTCCGCATCCGCCTGACCGGGCAGGAACAGGAATTGAGCTATGTGCGCCTGATCGGTGCGGCGGGCGAGGCCGATCTCGTGCACGGCTTGATGATCCCGGCCGGGGACACCGCCCACAAGGCCAAGCGCATCGCGGACGAACACGCCCTTGCGGCTGCCGTGACAGCGGGCGAGGTGCTCGCCTTCTACCAGCCGATCATCAGTCTCAAGAGCCAGCGCCTTGCCGGGTTCGAGGCCCTGGCCCGCTGGCGACGTCCCGGTGTTGGCGTGCTGGCGCCGCCGGACTTTCTGGCGATGGCCGACGATATCGACCAGCTGGGCAAGCTCAGCTCCAACATCCGCTCCAATGCGATCGATGACCTGGCGGCGTGGCGCCGCGTGTCCGCGCCCGCGCACCAGCTTTTCGTGTCGGCCAATGTCTCGGTCAGCGAGCTGGTCGATCCCGGCTTCCAGGATCGCATCATCGCCTATGTGCAAAGAGCCGGATTGCCGGCCGGCGTGTTCAAGCTGGAAATCGCCGAAACCGAGATCATGCGTGATCCGGAAGCGGCAGCCGATGCCATGACGCGATTGTCCGAGGCTGGCATTGCCCTGGCACTGGATGATTTCGGCACGGGGTATTCATCGCTGGCGCGGCTCGAGATGCTGCCCTTCGACGTGGTGAAGATCGACCAGTATTTCGTGCGTGCCATGGTTGGCAATGAGAGTGCGACGACGGTCGTTCAGTCCGTCATCCAGCTGGCCCGGCATTTCGAGATGAAGGTTGTCGCCGAAGGTGTTGAAACCGAGGAAACGGCGCAGATCCTGACCGAGATCGGCTGTGACTATGCCCAGGGCTATCGCTATTCCGGCGCGCGGGCCCCGCAGGACGCCTTCGAGCTGATCGCTGCCGGCGTTGAAAATCGCTTCAAGCCGGCCGGCTAGGCATTGCCGCTGAGGCTGGACAGGCGCTCCGGATCAATTCCCAGCAGCTCCATGGCCCGTTCCCATTTGCTGTCCGCGAGCTCGGCAAAGATCAGGTCGTCATCGGCGTCGGCCACGAACCAGGCATTGCTCGCCAGTTCCTCTTCCAGCTGACCGGCGCCCCAGCCGGAATATCCCAGCGCCAGGAGGCTGCGCTGCGGCGGGCGCGGGGAGGCGATCGCCTCGAGCGCGTCCTTGGTGGCGGTCAGGCCGATCGTGTCGCTGATGGGCAGGGTCGACTCGTCCGATTCGAAATCGGCGCTGTGCAGGACGAAACCACGGTCCCGCTCGACCGGTCCACCGACGAGGACGGCGCGATCGGGCGCTGCGCGCTCGCTTTCAATACCCAATTGTTTCAGCAAGGTCGGCAGTCGCAGGCCGTCGGCGGGCTTGTTGAGGACAATTCCCATTGCATGATCTTCGGAATGATCGCACATCAAGATCACGGTCCGGTCGAAACGCGGGTCGCCGATCGACGGTGAGGCAATTAGAAGCTTGCCTCCGAGATATCGGTCGGCAATCTGGCTGTCGTCGTTCCGAGTCATACCGGCATGATCGCCCCAAATAGGGGATGCGTCCAGCCGGGTTCCCGCTATCTTAAAGTGCGTACCTGCACGATTATAAACCATCAGGAGAATAGACCATGACGATCAAGGTCGGTGAGAGCCTCCCCGAGGCCACTTTTATGACGATGACGGCCGACGGCCCCGCCCCGGTGTCCACGTCCGATGTATTTGCCGGCAAGACAGTTGCCCTGTTCTCCGTTCCGGGTGCGTTTACGCCGACATGTTCGGCCAAGCACCTGCCGGGTTTCGTCGAGAACGCTGCTGCCATCAAGGGCAAGGGCGTCGATACCATCGCCTGCATGTCGGTCAACGACGTGTTCGTGATGGGGGCCTGGGGCGCTGACCAGAATGCTGGCGAAGACGTGATGATGCTGGCGGATGGCAATGCCGAATTTGCCAAGGCGATCGGCCTCGAGTTCGACGGCAGCGGTTTTGGCATGGGCGTGCGCGCACAGCGTTTCTCCATGCTGGTCAAGGACGGTGTTGTCAGCGAGCTGAACGTGGAAGCTCCGGGTGAGTTCAAGGTCTCGTCTGCAGACCACATTCTCGGCCAGCTCGACGGCGTCTAGGCGCTTCAGATTTGTAACTTAATGGGAGGGTCCGCATGGATTTCGGTTTGATTGGTATAGCCGTACTGTTTTTCCTCGCTCTGGCGATCATCATGTCGGTGATCAAGACAGTGCCGCAGGGACAGGAGTACACGGTGGAGCGTTTCGGACGTTTCACGCGGACCCTTAAGCCCGGTCTTCACTTCATCGTGCCGTTCGTGGACGGCATTGGCTACAAGATGAACATGCGCGAGCGTGTTCTCGACGTGCCGAACCAGGATGTGATTACCAAGGACAATGCCACCGTCTCGGTTGATGCGGTCGTGTTTATCCAGGTGATGGATGCGCCGCGTGCGGCCTATGAGGTCGATAATCTCGACTTCGCCATCATCAATCTCGCACTGACCAATGTGCGGACGGTGGTCGGTTCCATGGACCTGGATGAGACCCTGTCCAAGCGTGACGAGATCAATGCGCGCCTGCTGCAGGTCATCGATTCCGCGACCAACCCCTGGGGTGTGAAAGTGACCCGGATCGAGATCCGCGACCTGTCTCCGCCCATGGATATCACCGAGGCCATGGCCCGCCAGATGAAGGCCGAGCGTCTCAAGCGTGCCGAGATCCTGGAAGCCGAGGGCGCACGCCAGTCCGAGATCCTGCGCGCGGAAGGTGAAAAACAGGCCGCGATCCTGGAGGCGGAGGGTCGCCGCCAGTCTGCCTTCCTCGATGCCGAGGCGCGTGAGCGTGAAGCCGAGGCCGAGGCCAAGGCAACGCAGATGGTCTCTGATGCCATCGCTGCCGGCGATGTGTCTGCGATCAACTACTTCCTGGGCCAGAAATATGTGGATGCCTTCTCCAACCTGGCTGTCAGCGATCAGCAGAAGACGGTGATCATCCCGGCGGAATTCTCCAACATCATCGGTACGATTACCGGCGTGGGAGAGCTGGGCAAGGCGGCACACAAGGCCGTCAGCGACGCGACCAGCAAAGAGTAAGAACGGAAGCCAGAGGAGGTTGAATATGGATACGGTTGTTTCACTGCTTGAAAAACTCAATCTGTGGGCCTGGTGGGCAATTGCCGGCGTGATCCTGATCGCGGAATTGCTGACGGGAACCACCTATCTCCTCTGGCCCGCTGCGGCCGCTTTCCTGACCGGCTTTGCCGCGATGGAATTCATGGGCGTGTCCTGGCCGGTCCAGCTGGGCGTCTTCGCGCTGCTCTCGGTCGCCCTGGTCTGGGCCGGGGACCGCTGGGTGCGCCCGCGTCTGAAGGCCGGTGACAGCACCGGGCTCAACGACCGCTCCCAGCGTATGGTGGGGCAGCGTGTGGTCGCCGTCAGTGATTTCGCGGCGGCTCGTGGCCGGGTCAAATTCGGTGATACCGAATGGGCTGCAGAGATGATCGATGCCAGCGATCCGGTGTCGGGAAGCATGCTTTACGTGCATGCCGTCAATGGGGTGATCCTGCGCGTGTCCGACCAGCCGGCGCAGTGAGTCATACGATATATCCGGAACCGATAAAATTTTAGCTTTGGCGGGCAGGATCTGGAAGGATTCTGCCCGTATATCCGCGCTCAGTTGAGTTCAATTCCTCGAGTGAGTGACAATGAAAGCAAAAATCTTCTCCGTAATCGCTGCCGCCGGCATGTCTGTTTCTCTGATCGGTGCTCCGGCTATCGCCTTGACCACCACGGACCGTGCTGCGGTTGAACGCAGTGCGCCGGAATATCCGCGTGGCGCGGAGCGTCGCGGGATCGAGGGATCCGTGACCGTCTCCTATGCCATCGATGCGGACGGCAATGTGGTTGACGCGGTTGTTGTCGAATCGACCCCGAGTGGCGTGTTTGACCGCGCCGCCCTGGCTGCGGTTCAGACTTGGCGCTATGAGCCGAGCGCAGAGCGCACTGACGGCCACTCCTACTCCCTGGACTTCCGTCTCGGCGGATAAGCCGCAGGAAATCGCGTGATGAAACCGGGCCTCTCGCGGGGCCCGGTTTTTTTATGCATGAGCTGCGTTTAACGGTGGTGTTCAGTTTTGGTAAACCGACGCAACCAAGACTGAAATTCTCCTCTGTCGGCTTTCGGTGTGAAACGTGTCCAGCCTCGACCCAGAAAACGAAACATCCCGCCTTGCCGCACTGCACGCGCTCGATCTGCTGGATACGGCTCCGGAAGAGGGGTTTGACTCCATCACCGATCTGGCAGTCGCCCTGACCGGTACCAGGATGAGCGCGGTATCGCTGGTTGATCGTGACCGGCAATGGTTCAAGTCGAACATCAATATCCCAGCAGACGAGACGCCCCGCGACGTGGCCTTCTGCCACCACGCGATCCAGGGCGATGATGTCTTCTATATCCCCAACGCTCTTGAAGATGAGCGCTTTCGTGACAATCCGCTGGTCACCGGCGCGCCGAATATCCGCGGATATGCCGGAATTCCCCTGCGCGAACCGGGTGGTTTCAAGATTGGCACATTGTGCGTCATACATGACGCGCCGCTTGACCTGTCACCGGGGGATCTGGACCGGCTGAAATCGTTGGCCCGCATTGCCGAGGAGCGCATTGCCGACCGCGCCCGCAGCCGCGCCAACAGCGCGTCGACACGCCAGCTCGCGGCCATCGCGCAGGTTCAGACGAACTACATCGCCAACCTGTCAGACACCAATGCGGCCTTCGGGCAATTGCTCAGTGCAGCGCTGGAACTGACCCGGAGCGAATATGGTTTCATCGGCGAGGTGCTGACTGACGCCGACGGCCGGTTTCTCAAGACGCACGCCATCACGAATATTGCCTGGAACGAGGAAACCCAGGCGATCTATGATGAGTATTCCAGGACCGGTTTCGAATTCCGCAATCTGAAAACCCTGTTCGGCTATACGATCCGAACCGGCAAGCCGCTGATCAGCAATACCCCCTCCGAACACGAGGAGGCGGGCGGATTGCCGGACGGCCACCCGTCGCTGGACGCCTATATGGGAGTCCCGCTGTATAGCCGGGGTGAGTTCGTGGCCATGATGGGCCTCGCCAATCGTCCGGGCGGGTATGATGACCGCGTGCGGCAATCCATTGAACCTCTGCTGGTGACGATTTCCAACATGGTCAGCGCACACCGGATGGAGCGCGCCCGGATGCAGGCCCTGGAAGAGCTCAATGAGAGCCAGCGCCGCTATGACCTTGCTGTCCAGGGCAGCGCGTCCGGTGTGTGGGAGCTCGATGTCCGCGCGAACACGGCCTTCCTGTCAGAACGACTTCTCGACATTATCGGCCGCCCCAAGGGGCTACCGAAATTCGGAAGCGGAAACGTGGACGAGAGTGCTGACGTCCTCCTCAGTTTTGTGCATCCCGACGATCGGCAGAAAGTCGAGGAGGGCCTGAAAGCGCACCTGTTCGATCAACAGCCCTACCAGCAGCAATATCGCCTCAAAACCCCGGATAACGATTTCATCATCGTCCGATCTCGGGGGCAGGCTGAATGGGATGAAAACGGCAAGCCGGTTCGCATGGCCGGGTCGATCGAGGATATTACTGCCAGCGTCGCGCTGGAAAGTGAAAGCCGCCGCGCTATCGAGCTTCTGCGCGCTGTCACCGAGCTCGGCGGCATCGGCAGCTGGGAAGTCGATATGGCCACGGGCCACCCCACCTGGGACGCAACCACCCGCAAGATCCATGAGGTTGATGACGATTTCGAGCCGGTCATGGAAGAGGCCATCAATTTCTATGCGCCGGAGGCTCGCCCGGTCATTACCGAGCTGGTCGAACGCGGCATCGCCGAGGGCAAGCCGTGGGACGTTGAACTGCCCTTTATCACGGCCAAGGGAAATCGCATCTGGGTCCGAGCGGTGGGCCGGGCGCTGTATGAAAACGGCGAGGTCAGCAAGCTGATCGGCTCATTCCAGGATGTCACCGAACGGCGCGCGCGCGAGGAAGAGGTCCGGGCCCTGTCCGGTCGTCTGGGACTGGCCCTGCAGGCCGGAAATATCGGTGTCTACGAAATGAACCTGGATGAGGGGACAACGTGGTGGGATCTGGGGTCTTACCAGATGTTCGGTACAGACCCGCAAACCTCGGTCGACCCATACGATATCTGGAAGCACCGGGTCAGCAAGGAGGACCAGGCAGAGATTGGCAAGGCCTTGGATGCGGCCCTCAATCACGGCGCTGATTATGACGTTCAATACCGTATCGACCTCGATGATGGCGGTTATCGCCATATCCGCTCCCAGGGGATCCTGCGCGAGGGCCTTTCCGGCGAAAAGGTCTTCAGCGGTCTCATTTTCGACATGCCGGCGGTGGTGGCGGCGCGTTAAGAGCTCGCGCGCCGCCGCCAGGAAGCGGAAGAAGCCAATCTCGCAAAATCCCAGTTCCTCGCCAATATGAGCCACGAGATCCGTACGCCGCTCAATGGCGTTCTGGGCATGACCCAATTGCTTGGCATGACGGAGTTGAACGACAAGCAGGCGCGTTTTGTCGACACACTCGAGAGCT
>JAYZXG010000142.1:0-6015 GCA_036141435.1 Pseudomonadota bacterium
GTTTCACGCGCTCATAGAGATGATCGGTCGCGGCTTTCACCTCATCCGTGTAGGGCAGGTCGTAAGTGTCGGACGTGCGGCCTTCATCGGCCTGCAGGTGCTTGTCCCAGCTAAGTCCGTCCATCTTCGCCTCCATTGTGCTCAAAATGAGCATTACTCGGATCTGAAAATCGGCGATCAGAACAATCGCCTTATGCTCGAAATGAGCCTAATCGGTGATCCCCATATATGCTCATTTTGAGCATAGAGCAAGTGCCGGGCACGCAAGCAGGCATGCGCGCTCAGGCGTCGCGAAGTTTCGGCGTGGCCAGGCCCAGCGAGGGCAGTCCGACCAGGGCTTCGCGGCGATAGCGATAGAGCTCTGCCGGGCGGCCGCCAGTCTGGCTTTCCATCTTGCCCGTGCCTTCGACAAAACCGGCGCGATCGAGCGCACGGCGGAAATTCTGCTTGTGCAAACGATAGCCGATTATGGCTTCAACGGTTTGTTGCAGGGCGGACAGGGTGAAGGCTTCCGGCATGAGTTCAAACGCGACCGGGCGATATTTGACCTTGCCGCGAAGGCGCGACAGCGCCGTCGCCAGGATGCGGCGGTGATCGGACGCCATGGCAGGGCCAAGTCCCGGGCATCCGGACGGTCGATCGGCCTGGCCATCGCGGGCCGCTTCATCGACGAGACCCGCCTCATAGAGCAATTCATATCGGTCCAGGACGCGTTCCTCATTCCAGCGCGATCCACCTTCGCCAAATGTCTGTTTGAGGCGGTCGTGACGTGTAGCGCGGCGCCCCGGAGCCGCGGCTTCGTCGGCCCAGGCGGACAGGCGCGGCAGGATTTCCTGCTCGATCACGGCTGGCTTGCCCTCACGCCAGTCTTCCCACGGGAAGAAGGCGTACCAGTCACGCCACAAGCCACCGCCGTCCGGCGGAGTGGATGTATCGGACGTCAGGGCCAGATAGCCGACTGAAATGATGCGGCTGTCACCGATATCCGTCATCGCGGCAACCGGAGCTTCCCGGCCGCGATCGCCGAATGTGTAGAGCTGTTCGACATAACCCAGCTGGAAGCGGGCCTGTTCCTGCACCCAGCGCCGCAGGCCAATTTCGAACGTGCGGTGTTCCGCCGGATTGAACGGACCGAAAGGCAGAGCGACCCCGTCTGCATCCTGCGGAACGATCAGGACCTGTGGGCGATCCTGGTTCACGGTCAGGATCACCGCGTTCAGTCCCACCACAAGGGCATTTGTGGCCGGCATCAGCGGGTCTCCTCGACTTCCGCCAGGGTCTGCTCGAAACGGTCGAGGAACAGGGCCTGGGCGTCCTTGACGCGAAGCGGGCGGATGGCGATCTCAAGCCCTGCGGGCGGGCGACCAAAAAACTCGACCGATTCCTCATGCGTGAAACCGGCGATCTGGGTCGCTTCGAAATAGGCGCAGATCGTGTCGGCACGCTTGATCTTGCGTTTGACTTCCTGGCTCATCTTCGGCGGCAGGCCGTAGCGCAGGTGCACGGCGGCTTCCAGCCGGTCCTCGAACGCGCGGTAGTCCACGCCCAGCGCTGCCTTGAACGGGCTGATCATGTCGCCGATCACATATTCCGGGGCATCGTGCAGCAGTGCCGCCAGGCGCCATTTCGGATCCAGGCCGGGATAGAGGCGATCGACAATCTCCAGCACGACCACCGAGTGTTCGGCGACGGAGAAGGCGTGATCGCCCTTGGTCTGGCCATTCCAGCGCGCGACACGCGCCAGACCGTGGGCGATGTCCTCGATCTCGACGTCGAAGGGTGACGGGTCGAGCAGGTCCAGTCGGCGGCCGGAAATCATCCTCTGCCAGGCCCGGGGTTGCTTGGTTTTATTCGTTGTGGCGGCGCGCGGCATGAGGCCTCAAATCGCTGAAGTGACCCCCGGGATGTATCAGAGCCGGGCGCGCGGCTCCAGCGATGCGCTGCAACCCTGTGCCGAAAACTGTGCGGACTTGTCGCGCTTGCAGCTCTGGACCGGCATGCCGATCTTGGCTGATATAACCATATAGAAAAGAGGGAGAATTCCATGTCTCTGACACGTGTGGTCCTGCGCCTGGGGCGCAATCCCGACGCCGGTTTCCCGCAAGGGGATGACAATCATGGCTATGTGGTCGTGGCGCCGCTGGACAAGGACGGGCATCTCGACCTGGAACTGTGGCGGGCGCACCGGGCCCAGTGCACGGTTGATCGTTTCTCTCCCGATGATGCGGAGAAAGCCGATGGCTGGCTGACCCATCGCGGCAGCCACTGGTTCTTCCACTATGACGAGGCGCATGAAGGCCCGGACGAGCCGGTCTTTCGCCTCGGCGATCATCTGATGCGGGTCGGGGAGTATCTCACCATCCACGAAGCCGATGGCGACGACCTGACCTACAAGATCACCGAGGCGCAGAAAGTCTAGGCCTATTCCTCGGCCACGATGGCGATCACGGAGCGGTCCGGGCTGATCGCCAGACGGGTGGCGCCTGACAGGGCGGAGATGTCTCCGGCTTCGGCCCAGTTGTCACCGTCCCAATAGACCAGCTGTCCATCCGAGCTGGACAGAAACGCCACATCATCGGTCGGCAGACCGGCGCTGACGAAATCCTGCACATCAGCCGGCAGTGGGAACAGCATGGCGTGGTCCGCGCTGGCATAGTCCAGATAGTGGACACTGTGCTGGCCATTGGCATCCGCGATGGAGTGATAGACGCCAGTGCCCCGCGGATTGCGCCAGAAGGTGCGGCCCGGGTTTTCCGCGATCTGGGTCACGGTCTCCGGGCTGGTGGAGCGATCGATCAGCTGCAGGGTAAAGGGTCCGTCGCCTTCCGGATCTCCAAGATAGAAGGTCGCGACATAACGCATGTCCGCTGAGAACTCGTAATAGCCGACCGGCGCCAGCGCGTGCGCTGCGCGCGGGTCTGCATTGCCGTCGCCAGCCAGATAGGCATTGCCGGCATACCCGCCCGGCGGCTGGTAGAGATAGGACAGGGCGCCTTCGGCAGGCGGAATTTTCGGCGAGTATTCGCTGGCGTCCAGTGTGTCGGTCAGCTGGGTGCTGTCGCCAGAGACGAGGTCATGGCGCCAGATATCGGTATTGCCGTTCTCGCCGGCAGAGGTGTAGAGCACGCCGCCATCATTGGTGAAGAAGGGCTGGTTGTCATAACCCTCGCTGCCGATGCGGCCGACCGGCTCGCCCAGGCTTGGCGTATCGCCGTCCCAGTTCAGCGCGTAGAGATAGATGTCCGTGCCCGGAGGCGCGGCGGGCGCGTCCTCGGCGGCATCTTCGGCCGGGGCCTCGGTTTCGGCTTGAGCGGCCTCAACCGGTGTGTCCTCTTCAGGCATCTCGTTGTCAGGCGCGGAACAGGCGGCCAGGCCCGCGGCCAGGACAAGTGACAGGGTGATACGCATCAGCGTTTCCTCACTGCTGCAGCACCCACGCCGTAACCGGCGCCAAAGGCACACATGACACCGTTCTCACCGGCAGCCATGTCTTCGGAGTGCTGTTCGAAATTGATCACGACAGAAGAGGACGACGTATTGCCGTATTCCTGCAGGATGGCCGGCGCGTTCTCAGGTGTCCGTTCGCGGCCCAGAATGCGTTTGGCAATCATGTCGACCATGCGGAGATTGGCCTGGTGCAGCCAGGTCCGGCGCACGTCTTCGGGCGCCAGATCGATCTGTTGCATCAGGGATTTGGCCACGGTGGGCGCAAACCCGACCACATCCTTGAACACCTTGTGTCCGTCCTGGTCGAGGCCCGGCTCATAGTCCGGCTGAACGGTGCGTTCAGCCTCGTTGAGGAAGCCGAAGTCCGAACGCAGGGCGATGGAATACTTGTTCTGGCAATGCGTACCAAGAACTTCCCAGCCGCCGTCACGGCCCTCATCGGCTTCCACCAGGATCGCACTGGCTGCATCACCGAAGATGAAGTGTACATCGCGGCGCGAGTGCACATTGATACAGGTCATGATTTCCGGTGAGCAGACCAGGATGCGTTTGGCCTGGCCGGACTTGATCATGCCATTGGCGATATGCAGGCCATAGAGCGCCGAGGCGCAGGCCATGGTCAGGTCGAAGGAGAATCCGGTGGAACCGATCATGTCCTGGATTTCACAGGCCATGCCCGGGAAATTGCGTTGCTGGGCCGACGAGGCGACAATGACGCCATCCACCTCGGAGCCGGCAATGCCAGCCTTGTCCAGCGCCGGCGTGACGGCCTTCATCGCGCACTCGGCCTGGAAGGCGACGTCCTCGAACGGGCGCGGCTCGATGCGCGGTACCAGCGTATCGATATTGAGAATACCGGCTTTTCCGATGACGTGGCGGCGCTCGATACCCGAGGCGTTGACGATGAATTCCGCCGAGGAGAGGGGAACCTCCGCCATTTCGCCCGCCGCAATGGCGGCCGCGTTGTCGGCATTAAAGCGCTCGGCATAGCTGTTATAGCTGGCAACGAGCTCTTCATTGGTGATGACGTCTTCAGGTACCCAAGAACCCGTCGAGCGGATGATGCTGGTCTGCACGTGAATGCCCCGCTTGTTACACTTGTCGGCAGCCTAACGAATGCTAATCGCTAATCAATGCATCGCAGCATCGCGGCGAAAAATTTTCATCCTGCTCCAATTTGCGGCAAGTCTGCCCAAGTTTGCAGCGAACTTCCGATAAAACAGAAAAAATCCTGTCGAGGATTCGACGCGCGCCGCAGGTCATCCCTAGTTTTTGTGCAACGCAAAAAAGCGGGAGGTCACCCCAATGGAACAGATCGCACCGGATAGCGGCAATGTCGCGTGGATCCTTACTTCTACAGCTCTCGTCCTGCTGATGACGCTGCCTGGCCTGGCACTGTTCTACGCGGGCATGGTGCGTCGCATGAATGTGCTGTCGACGATGATGCAGAGCTATGGCGCGGCGGCTGTCGTGACGCTGGTCTGGGCGATCATCGCCTATTCGCTGGCCTTCACGGATGGAGGCGCATTGAACAGTTTTGTGGGTGGCCTGGATCGTATCGGTCTGGCGGGCGTGACACCGGACACGGTGTCGGGCGATCTGCCGGAAAACCTGTTCTTCATGTTCCAGCTGACCTTTGCCATCATCACTGTAGCCATCATTGCCGGTGCAGCGGTGGAGCGCATCCGGTTTTCAGCCTTCCTGGTTTTCAGCGCTATCTGGCTGGTGCTGGTCTATGCGCCGATCTGTCACTGGGTCTGGGGCGGCGGCTTCCTGGGTGAGGCGGGCGTGCTCGATTTTGCCGGTGGTGCCGTGGTGCACATCAATGCCGGTGTGGCCGGCCTGGTGCTGGCGAAATTCCTCGGACCGCGCCGCGGCTATCCCGGCGGGTCCATGATGCCGGACAATCTGGTGCTGACGCTGATCGGTGCGGGCATGCTGTGGGTTGGCTGGTTCGGTTTCAATGGTGGCTCGGCGCTGGGCGCCAATGGCGGTGCAGCGCACGCCATGGTCACCACACAACTGGCGACCGCGTCTGCTGTCGTCACCTGGATGGCACTGGAATGGGTATTGCGCGGCAAGGCGAGCGCCCTGGGCGCAGCGTCGGGTGCCGTGGCCGGACTGGTGGCGATCACCCCGGCGGCCGGTTTTGTTCCGGCCTGGGCCAGCTTCTTCGTCGGCATCGGCGGTGCACTGGGCGCCTATTACGGTGTCACCGGGCTCAAGCGCCTGCTGAAAATCGATGACAGCCTGGATGCGTTCGGCCTGCACGGCGTGGGCGGTCTCGTGGGCGCAGTCCTGACCGGCGTGTTCGCGGTCGAGGCGATCGGCGGCGCACCGGGAGCGGTCGAAGGCAATCTGATGCAGGTCTGGACGCAGACCTGGGGTGCGCTGGCGGCGGCTGTCTATTGCGCCGTGGTCACCACGATCATCCTGTTCGTTCAGTCCAAGCTGATGAAATTGCGGGTCGAGGACGAGGAAGAGATCAAGGGGCTCGACACCTCCCTGCACGGGGAATCGGTCAACTGACCGATCCCCGCCCAAGTTTCGCGTCTAAACCACTCCTCC
>JAYZXG010000143.1:0-2720 GCA_036141435.1 Pseudomonadota bacterium
GACAGTACGATCCATGAGTGAGTACCCAGTTGCTGGCACCACTCTATCATTGACGACCGGACTTTCAGATCATTTCTTCCTGAAGTCGCGCAGGAGCTTTCGTGGTCGGGGCGATAGGATTCGAACCTACGACCTTCTGACCCCCAGTGAGAAGTCCCTGGTGTTTCATAGCCGTTCCCGGGAAATAGACCCGATAGGCGGTGGCTATATCTCCGACAGGGGTTCCCTGGCGTCGCCAAATTCGTCCAGGCGCACGCCCATCTTGTCCATCATGGTGAGGTAGAGCCGACACATCTGGCGGTCGGGCTTACCGAGATAATCGAGGTTTCGGCCACCCTTGATACGACCACCGCCACCACCCAGCATAACCACGGGAAGCTGGTTCGCGTCGTGGTGCCCGGTGATCATACTGGAACACAGCATCAGCATCGAATTGTCCAGCAAGGTGCGTTCGCCTTCCTGGATCGCGTCCATCCTGCGGGCAATGTAGGCCATCTGCTCCAGGAAGAACTGGTTTACTTTAAGCCAGTCGTCGGTGTCGCTGTGCGACAGCAGATGGTGGATCATGTAATCGACCCCGAGATGTGGGAACCGGAGGGTGCCGTGGTCATTGTTCAGCTTGAGCGTACAGACACGCGTCGTATCGGTCTGGAAGGCCAGAACGAGGATGTCGCTCATCAGGCGCATGTGTTCGACGATGTCCTGCGGGTAGCCGTCTTTCGGCCGCGGGATGTCTGGCTTGGATAAGGTCGGGCGCCAGCCCTGCAGCTCCCCGCGCTGGCCGGCATTCTCGATGCGCTTCTCGACTTCGCGAACCGAGTTGAGGTACTCATCGAGCTTCTGCTGATCGCGGCGGCTGATCCCACGCCGGAAATCACGCGCGTCACCCAGCACAGCGTCGAGGACACTCTTGTCGCCACGCTGGGCGCGGTCTTTGAACAGCTGATCGAAGGCCAGCGCCGGATAGACCTCCAGTGGAGTCGGCGTCGTCGGGCTGCTCCACGAGATATGTGAGCTGTAGAGCATCGAGTAATTCTTGTGCACCGAGGGGTTGGCTTTTTCACAACCCAGAACCAGGCTGGGCACCTTGGTCTGGTGTCCGATGCGTTGCGCCACGAGCTGGTCCACGCTGGTGCCGCTACGAATCGTACCGCCAGGCTCCAGGACCGCGCCGGAAAGCAGGTTGCCGGTTTGCGAGCTGTGAATATTGCCCTTCAAGGCCTCGGCATTGTAGAGCCCGCGAATGAAGACCATCTGTTCCCGGAAGTCCTTCAGCGGCGCCAGGACCTTGCCGAGCTCCATCGACTTGCCTTCACCCCTGGCCCACCACTCCTGCTTGTGGAAGCCGCAGCCGGCGAACAAGATCGCCATCCGCGTTGGGGCCTGGCTGGCTTTCTTCCTGGTGGCCGCCTCATCGCCCCACACGCGCAGCGACTCCATCCAGGGCAACGCGATGCTGGCACCCAGCCCACGAAGCATGGTGCGGCGAGAAAGTTGATACCTGGTCATCGTTGCTCTCCTGTGCCTGTTTTGTTTTGCGGGGATGGCATCCGATCAGTCCTCGGCACTTTGCCTTCCTCTTATCTTACGGAATTGCGGACTGCTGACAATCATTTCAACTGCCACGCTGAAACGGTAATTCTTGCCCGCCAGCTCAGCCAACATTGTATCCAGCAAGGGTTCATCTGAAAGCTGGGTTTCACGACCAAGGGAATAGCCCAGCAGTTTGCGGCAGAACTGCCGTACGACGTCATCGCGACGGTCTTTCAGCAGATAATTGCGCAAACCCTGGATTCCCTCGATTTCCCTGCCGCTGGGGAGCCTGGTTTTGGTGTCCACAGCTTGCGGCCGCAGCCGGCCAATGGCGTCGTATTGCTCCAGGGCGAATCCATAGGGGTCGATCCTGGCATGGCACTTGGCGCAGGCCGGCACCGAGCTGTGCTTCTCGATCAGTTGCCGGGCCGTCAGCCCCCCCGGCACTTCATCCGGCAGATCAGGAACGTCCGGTGGAGGGCGAGGCAGGCGTTCGTCGAGCAGCGTTTCAAATACCCAATTACCACGCAGAATCGGGCTGGTGCGCGACGCGCCGGATTGGCTGGCCAGGACGGTCGCCATGCCCAGAACGCCGCCGCGTCCTTTTCCACGGACACCTTCCACTCGCCGCCACGCCGGCCCGCTCACTCCACCGATGCTGTAGTGCTTCGCCAGCGCTTCGTTCAGGAAGGTGTGATCAGCGTCGAGCAAGTCAAGAATCGAACCATCGTTGCGGAACATGTCTTCAAAGAACCGCACGGTTTCTTCGTACATCTCGCCACGCAGCTTTCGGAATTCAGGGTAGAGTTTTTCGTTCTTGTCATCGTTCTGGTCGAAATCGCGAACGTGCAGCCACTGGCAGGCAAACTGGATCGCCAGCCGCCGTGCGCGAGGATCGTCCAGCATCCGCCTCGTCTGTCCGACGAGCGCCTGGCCCTCCGCGAGCGTCCCGGCCAGCGCCACCCGGCGCAGCTCGGCATCCGGCATCGATGACCAGAGGAAATAGCTCAGCCGGTTCGCCAGCTCCCGGTCCGAAACCGGCGCGGCCTTATCACCCGGCGCTGGTTGTTCCTTGCGGTAGAGAAACGCCGGCGAGGTCAGCACCCGCGCGATCACCAGGCGGGTCGCCCCTTCATGCGGGATCTCGCTGTCACGTAGCTGTCGATACAGGCCGCGCAGGCCTTGCT
>JAYZXG010000144.1:0-7762 GCA_036141435.1 Pseudomonadota bacterium
AACCGGTGTAGGGCGCAATGTCATGATCTTGTGCAGGAAGGAAATGCCATCCATTTTCGGCATCTCGACATCCAGCGTGATCACATCCGGATTGAGCTCCTTGATCATTTCGCGGGCAGCAAACGGATTGGACGCTGCGCCCACCACTTCGATATTCGGCGAACGCTGGAGCATGGATGGGATCAGCATCCGCATCAGGGCGCTGTCATCAACCACCAATGTGCGTATCTTGCGCGCCATCAAATCCTCTAGAACAGCTCGATATCGACCGGCTTCTTGCGAAGCGGCGGTGCCTTGTGCATCGAGGATTCGACTTCAGTGACTTCACCCAGGGCCGTCGAGCTCAGAAACTTGCGCCAGACCTTGCCGCTTTCCGGGTCGAACATGATGCGTCGCCCGCGATCTCCGCCGAGATCCCAGGCTGCCACGTTGAGGCTTTCCGCATCGGCATAGCGGCGGGCAAAATCCGCATTCTGGTCACCCACGCCACGCATGCGCTGCATGACATTGCCGCCGCCGAAAAACTTCACCTGCAAGCGCCGCTTGTCTGCACCCGCCTTGAGCAATTCATTGACGAGGCTCTCCATGGCGTGATTGCCATAGCGCATGGCCAGGCTGGCACCGCCCCAAACCCCTGCATCATCATGCGGCAGCATGAAATGATTCATCCCGCCCAGACCCATGACCGGATCCCAGATACACGCTGATACGCACGATCCCAGAACGGTCGAAATGAGCTCGCTGCCATCGGCATTCTCGGTGACGTGGTAGCCACCGGGCAGAACCTTCACGACCCATTTGTCCGCGGACTTGTCGTGATATCGCGTTGATCCGGGAACATCCCGCTTCAGTGCAGCGGATTGCCTAGGCATCGTGGACACCTCCACGGAAGGCGTAGATCGTCCGCCCCACCGGTGACATGTCGACCTTGCCCCCCAACAAGCTTTCCGAATGACCGAGAAACAGGCAGGCGTCGGGCTTCAGCTGGGCCGCAAACCGCTCGATCAGGCGCTGTTTTGCGGGACCGTCGAAATAGATGGTGACATTGCGGCAGAAGATGGCGTCGAATTTGGTCTTGATGGGCCAGGACGCGTGCAAATTCAGGCGATTGAATACCATGTGTGACTTCAGCGCGGCGGACATCACAAAACGGTCGACACCCTCCCGGCGATGACGCTGACAATAGGATCTGTACGCTTTGGGAATGCCGCTGATCGCCGAGGCGGGATAGCTACCCTCCCGGCAATGCTGGAGCACATTGGTATCAATATCGGTTGCGAGGATTTTCCATTTCCAACCGGGATCACCCTTCAGAGCCGCATCCAGTGTCATCGCCAGGGTGTAGGGCTCTTCCCCGGTTGAACTACCGGCAGACCAGATCTTCAGCGTCTTCTCGCCGGTCCTGGCCGCTCGCGTCTTCCAGTAGGGCACCAGGACATCCTTGATGTAGTCGAAATGGTGCGGCTCCCGAAAGAAATTGGTGTGATTGGTCGTCAGCGCATTGATCAGGTGATTGCGTTCGCCGTCACCGTCCGGTCCGTCCAGCCGAGCCAGATAGGCCGTGAAGTCATGCAGCCCCAATTGTCGCAAACGCCGCGCCAGACGCGAATAGACAAGCTCCTTCTTGTGATCACCGATCACAATGCCGGCGTGGTCGTAGATCGCGTCAGCGATGACGCGGAAATCCGCGTCACGCATGGCGAATTCACGCTCACCTTCGGCACGTCTGGAGGCGGCTTTGGCCATCTTGTCTACTCGCCTTGAACCACAACAGTCCGATCAGAATTCGGACCAGTCGTCCTCATCATCCGAGACGCTCTCGGCGAGGGCAGCCTGCAGGCCACGCGCACCGGCTCCGCCGCCAGCGGCCACCGCCTGTGGGCGAGCCATCGGCGCTGCATGCGCTTCATATCCACCGGTGTCCTGGCCGGCGTTGAAGAAGCTCATGCGCTGACGCATCCGGCTGGCCTGGTCATTCATGGTCTTGGCGGCCGCAGCATTCTCTTCCACCAGGGCAGAGTTCTGCTGGGTCATCTCGTCCATCTGGGTAACGGCGGTGTTGATTTCATCCGCACCGGTGGCCTGCTCCCGCGACGCCGCGGAAATTTCGGCGACGATATCGGCCACCTTCTTGATGCTGTCGACAATCTCGTTGAGCGCTTCGCCGGTCTCGTTGACCAGCTCCACCCCGCCCTGGACCTGTTCGGTCGAGTCGACGATGAGGTCCTTGATATCCTTGGCCGCCTGCGCGGAGCGCTGGGCCAGGGAGCGAACCTCCGAGGCCACAACAGCGAAGCCGCGTCCAGCATCGCCTGCCCGAGCAGCCTCGACGGCCGCGTTGAGGGCGAGAAGATTGGTCTGGAAAGCAATCTCGTCGATGACGCCAATGATATCGGAAATGCGACGCGAGGAATCCTCGATCTTGCTCATGGCATCGACAGCGTTGGAGACGACATTGCCGCCCTTCTCCGCACTGTCGCGGGCCGTGACCGCCAGTTGGCTGGCCTGGGTGGAGTTGTCTGCATTCTGCTTGATGGTCGAAGCCATTTCTTCCATCGAAGCCGCTGTCTCTTCGAGATTGGCGGCTTGTTGCTCGGTGCGTTGGGACAGGTCGGAGGCGCCCGTCGAGATCTGCTCGGCACCGGAAGAGACTTCCTCGGAAGCCATGGAGATCGCCTTGACGGTCTCCTGCAGCGTCGACGCCATGGAGTTGGCGTTCTCCTTCAGCTCGCCATAGACGCCCTGATAGTCCTCATTGATCCGCTGCGTCAGGTCACCCTGGGACAGCGAACCGAGCATGCTGCCCAGCGACTGCAGCACGCCGTCCACAGTGGACGACAAGCTGTTGACGCCCTCGGACAGGGCCCTCAGGAAGCCTTCCTTGCCTTCCAGCGGCAGGGTCTTGGTGAAATCACCCGCGGAAACAGCGGAAACCACTTCGGCGATTTCAGCTTCAACCGCCTTTTCAGCCGTCTCGTCCTTCCACTCAACGACGGTTCCGGCGCGTTGACCATCAGCGTCCATGACTGGGCTGGCAATGAGATGGAAGCTGCGTCCACCTACCTTGATATCGGTCTCGTAGGCACTGGTCAGGCGCGCAAGCATGCCGCGCTGGTGAGCCGGGTTCTTGTGGAACACGTCAATATTCTGACCCAGGAGATTACTACTGTCGAAGTTTGGAAGATCCTTGCGGAGATCGCTTTCGGCCGTCTTCATCATCTCGGCCTGGGAGGCGTTCATGTAGACGATGTTGAGGTCCGCGTCGGCGACCATGACATTGGTCGACGTGTTGTCCAGCGCCGACTTGATGCGGGCATTCTCCGCCGCTTCCTGGGCTGCGGCCTTCTCGGCAGCAACCCGCTCGGTCCGGTCATCCCACTCGACCACGATGCCCTGACGCTCACCATCCGGTCCCATGACTGGCGTGGCGATCAGGCCGAAGATCCGACCGGCCACGGTGATTTCAGTGCGATGCGGCGCTGTGAGACGTTCCAGCATCTGGCGCTGATGCGCCGGATTCTTGTGGAAGACATCGATGTTCTTGCCGATCAGCTCATCGGCATTGAAATTGCGCAGTTCGGTGCGAAGCGCATCCTCGTTGGACTTCATCATCTCATGCTGGGAGTGGTTCATGTAGACGATGTTGAAATCGCTGTCGGCAACCATGACATTGGTCGTCGTGCTGTCGAGGGCAGAGCGAATACGCTGAGCCTCCTGCATGCGTGCCGATGCCGTCAGGTCCGTCGCGAACTTCACAACCTTGTAGGGCTTGCCGTCAGCGTTGAAGATCGGGTTGTAGGACGCCTGGATGACAATTCTTTTGCCGCCACGGCCAACCCGCTCATACTCGCCACTGTCGAACTCGCCACGGCCCAGCTTCGCCCAGAAGTCCTTGTACTCCTGGCTTCCGGCATAGTCGGCATCCACGAACATGGAGTGGTGGCGCCCGCGAATTTCCTCGACGGAATATCCGACGGTCGCACAGAAATTCTCATTGGCGGTGATGATCGTGCCATCAAGCTCGAATTCGATGACAGCCTGTGACTTGCCGATCGCATCGATCTGGCTGGACATGTCCGCATTGCGGATTTTCTGCTCGGTGACATCGGTCGCGAACTTCACGACCTTGTAGGGGCGGCCGGTTTCATCAAAAACCGGGTTATAGGACGCCTGGATCCAGATCTCGCGCCCACCCTTGGCAAGGCGCTTGTACTCCCCGGTCTGGAACTCGCCGCGGCGCAGCGTATCCCAGAAGGAGCGGTACTCGGTGCTGGCGGCATATTCAGGTTCAGCGAACATGGAATGGTGCTTGCCCTGGATCTCGCCGAGCGAGTAACCCATCGCCGCGCAGAAATTCTCGTTCGCGGTCAGAATGGTGCCGTCCAGTTCGAATTCGATGATCGCCTGGACGCGGTCGAGGGCGTCGACCTTTGCCTGGACCTCACCCTGGGAGGCACCACCGGACGACGCATCACCGCGGAAATAATTGTAAGCCCCGAAAATCGCGGCAAGCGGGACACCGGCGAGTAACGCGGTGATCGGCCCCGCGCCGGCCGCGGTCCACGCGACAGCAGCGAAGGCTGCGGCAGCGCCACCGAAAATCGCGGCGGAGCTCATCAGCTGATTGCGGCGACCAGCGTCGCCGGAGGAGCGGCTATTGGAAGTATTGTAAGCATAAGTCATGGCAGTGAGTCCTCTGGTCGCTTTCACTGAACGGGAGTGTCTTCGGATTGGGATTGGTCAAGGATTTCAGCGCTCAAGAGACGCTCGAGATCCAGCATCGCGACCATTTGATCTTCATCGGTCAGGAAACCCGAGAAAACGCGTGCGTCTTCGCGAGAATTGGTCTCCGGTACCGGTTGGATCTTGTCGTCGGCGACGTCGAGAATGTCGGAAACGGCATCGACCAGCAGTCCCACCTG
Source organism: Pseudomonadota bacterium (assembly GCA_036141435.1). Taxonomy (GTDB): domain Bacteria; phylum Pseudomonadota; class Alphaproteobacteria; order Caulobacterales; family Maricaulaceae; genus Maricaulis. The sequence continues at coordinate 4,923 of JAYZXG010000144.1, forward strand.
CCGGTCCGCGATCGCCACGATCACGATGACGTGGCGCTGGGTTGTTTCCGTCAACCCCCCTCCAAGTCGGCACTGCAGATCAATGATCGGCAACACCGCTCCGCGCAAATTAAGCACTCCGCGGACGTGCTCGGGCTGGTTCGGAAGGCTTGTCACTTCCGTCCACCCCTTGATTTCCCTGACAGACATGATGTTCACCGCGTACTGTTCTGCGCCTGCGGTAAAACTCACATACTGTTTCTGGCCTGGCGCGGTCTCCCGCGCGTTGGCTATGGCCTCCGTTGTGGCCAGTACGGCTTCCTCAGCTGTCATGCGTTTTGCCCTCCTGAGGCGACGCGATTGGTGTCAGTCGGTGACTTCATTTGCAGGCCGGCATCTGCGCGCGGCACATCCATGGTTGCCAGGCCGTCGATATCGAGGATCAACCGCACGCGGCCATCCCCGAGAATAGCGGTGCCGGCAACGCCGGAAATGCTGCGGTAGTTGGCTTCCAGGCTTTTGATGACGACTTGCTGCTGTCCCAGCAGTTCATCAACGATCAGGCCGACACGACGGCCGAACTCGGTTTCGACAATGACGGCAAGCTTGCGCAGCGGCTCCGGCTGGCCGGAACGATCAATGCTCATCGCGCCACACACATCGACCAGTCGAATGGTTTCGCCGCGGATGGACATCACCGAACTGCCATCGGGCAGCTCGCGAATGGCACTTGGATCGGGACAGACCGTTTCAACAATCGTCGACAGGGGAACGACAAAGCGCTCGCCGGCGACCGAGATCAGCATGCCGTCCAGCACAGCCAGCGTCAGCGGCAGAGCCAGGGTAAAGGTTGACCCCCTGCCCTCATCGGATTCAACGGTTACGCGACCGCCCAGCTTTTGAATGTTGCGGCGGACGACGTCCATGCCGACACCGCGACCGGAGACGTCGGAGATCTCGGCGGCTGTCGAGAAACCGGGCATGAAGATCAGGGCCTCGATCTCTTCCTTGCTGAGTTCAGCGCTTTCTTCAATTAGCCCGTTGTCGATTGCCTTCTGGCGGACCCGCTCAAGGTTGAGGCCGCGACCATCATCGGCGACCCGAATGAGAATGCGTCCGTTGCGGTGCTCGGCCGACAGCTTGACCACACCTTGCTCCGGCTTGCCGGCCTCTGTGCGTTCAGCGGGCGTTTCCAGGCCGTGATCCATACAGTTCCGGATCATGTGGGTCAGCGGATCGCTCAGCTCTTCGATGATCGTCTTGTCGACCTCGGTCGCCTCACCTTCCAGTTCCAGGCGGACATTCTTGTCGAGCTTCTTGGACAGGTCCCGGACAACGCGGGGGAAGCGGCTGAACAGCGCCTTCAACGGCTGCATGCGGACGGCCATCACGCCTTCCTGAAGCTGGCGGGTGCGCATGGTCAGGTCTTCAAGCGCCTGCAATTGGTTGACATGGCGGATGTCGACCAGCTCGGACAGGCTGTCCAGAGCCATCGCCTGGGCGATCACCAGCTCGCCCACCATGTCGACAAGCCGGTCAATGCGTTCAAGATCAACACGGATCGAGGTGCTCTGAGCCGCCGCCGCGACCGCCTTGGCCTCGGAGGCGGGGCTGTTCGCTGAGGCCGCTACGACTTCCTGCTCCACAGCCTCGGGTGCGGCCGTCTCACTTCCGGTAGCACCTGCGTCTGCGCTCAAGGCAGTGATTTCGAGGTCACAATCACCGTCAACGAATTCGAAAACTTCCTGGACACTTTCCTCGGAAATCCCCTCGCCGCGCAGTTGGATGGTCCAGGCCAGATAGCCTTCCAACGGGTCGAGCTTGGTCAGTTCCGGAAGCGCTTGATGATCGGTTGAAACGGTGAGGTCACCAAGGCTGGCGAGCGCGTGCAGAAGCAGCTGCGGCTCGTTGGCAGTCTCATACATCGCCCGGTGGGGCCGGAATTTGATTGCGAAACCGGCTCCGCTGGCATCATCAGTGGTGTCGACAGCATCTTCGCCGCCGTCTGCCTGCGGCGCTCCGATCTTGTTGCGAAGGATGTCGAGGATTTCGTCTTCCAGGCCGGTTTGCGCCTCAACGCCCGCCCGGGCGGCCGCGACAAGATCCTGAAGAATATCGCCGGCCTGGATAACCAGATCCGGATCGCCCTCGACAAGCTGCAGTTTGCCACCGCGGACCAGATCCATGTAGCTCTCGAACTCATGGCAATAGGTCGCGAGGCGCTGGAACTTGAACGCACCTGCGCCGGCCTTGATCGAGTGAACCGTGCGGAAAATATCGTCCAGGACTTCCGCGTCATTTGCGCCCGCAACCAATGTCACAGCGACTTCCTCGAAGCGCTGCAACAGCTCTTCACATTCCTCGAAGAAAGTTTGCTTGAATTGTTCGAGCTCGTTCACTCATCGTCTCCGGACTGGGGATTAACGGCACACGCGGCGAACTACATTCACCAGCTGGTCAGGGTCGAAAGGCTTGACGATCCAGCCCGTGGCACCGGCGGCCTTGCCGGCTTCCTTCTTGGTCTGGTCCGCCTCGGTCGTGAGGATCAGGATCGGTGTGGCGCGGAATTTCGGGTTTTCACGCAGCTTTCCGACAAGGGTGATGCCGTCCATGCGGGGCATGTTCACGTCGGAGATCACAAGGTCGTAGTCGCCGGTCGTGGACGCCTCGATGGCCGCGACACCGTCTTCGGCCTCAACAACATCAAAACCCTCACGCTTGAGCGTGAACGCCACCATATCACGCATGGTCTTGGAATCATCAACGGCTAGAACGCGTTTACTCATGGCTACCCCTCCAGGTCGCAAGTTCATCCTCGAGTCCCATCAGCTCCATGGCTTGCTGGATCGCGGCACTCGGGT
>JAYZXG010000145.1:0-5733 GCA_036141435.1 Pseudomonadota bacterium
AGCCAGGCTGCAGCGCCAGATCGGTGATCAGGGCCGTTGTGGTCAAAAACATGACACGACCCGCCCATCGCAGTCCCATATCTGGACGCCGGGCCGAAGTATTCTTAGGTTCCGCTGACATTCTTCAGGACAGGCTTTCCATGACCCAGTTGCTCAATGATATCGACCGTCTGCTGACCCCGCGTACCGATTGGACCCGCGAGGAGGCTGCCGAAATCTATCGCGCGCCGTTTAATGACCTCATCTTTGCAGCGCAGTCTGTGCACAGAAAATGCCATCCGGCCAACCAGGTCCAGACCAGCCAGCTGTTGTCCATCAAGACCGGCGGCTGTGCCGAGGACTGTGGTTACTGCAACCAGTCCGCCCATTTCGACACCGGACTGAAAGCCTCCAAACTGATGCCGGTCGACGAGGTTCTCGAAGCCGCACAGAAAGCCAAGGATGGCGGCGCAACCCGTTTCTGCATGGGCGCAGCCTGGCGCGAACTGAAATCCCGCGACGAGGAGGCGATCTGCGACATGATCTCCGGCGTCAAGGCGATGGGTATGGAAACCTGTGTCACGCTGGGCATGCTGGAAGACGACCAGGCCAAAAAACTGCGTGATGCCGGGCTGGACTATTACAATCACAACATCGACACCGCGCCGGAAGATTATGGCCGCGTCATCTCGACACGCACCTACCAGGATCGCCTGGATACGCTGGAGCGCGTGCGGGGCGCCGGCATCCATGTTTGCACGGGCGGTATCATCGGCATGGGTGAGCCGGAGACGGCGCGCATCGGCCTGATTGCCGAGCTGGCCAATATGGACCCGCACCCGGAAAGCGTTCCGATCAACCACCTGGTGGCGGTCGAGAACACCCCGCTGGGGGACAGCAAGCCGCTGGACGGGATCGAGTTCGTACGCACCATCGCCACGGCGCGGATCATGATGCCGAAATCCATGGTCCGCCTGTCAGCGGGCCGCGAAGGCATGAGCCGCGAAACCCAGGCCCTGTGTTTCCTGGCCGGCGCCAATTCCATATTCGTGGGCGAGGAACTCCTGACCACGCCGAACCCGGAAAAACACGAGGATTTCGACCTGTTCAAGACGCTGGGCATCGAACCGATGACCATGCCGGCGGAATAAGAGGCGGACATGGAAAAGCTTGGCGCAGACAAGGTTGTCGCAAAACTCTCCGGCTGGTCGGTCGTCGACGGCCGGGATGCGATCCGCAAGGTCTATGAATTTGCTGACTTCAACGCGGCCTGGGGCTTCATGAGCCGGGTGGCCGTCAAGGCGGAGCAGATGGACCACCATCCCGAATGGTTCAATGTCTGGAACAAGGTCGATGTGACGCTGGCCACGCATGATGCCGGCGGCGTGACCGAGCTTGACCTGACCCTGGCCAGCTTCATGGACGAGATCGCCTAGGGCGCGCTAGTCGGAATGGATGATGATCATGCCCAGGAGGACGTCCGCGCCTTCCTGGCCCAGCGTCATGTTTGTCGCTTCCTGCAGCAGGGCCGCGATCCGGTCCGCGTCAGGGACTTCCCCGAACGAATAATAGGACCCGGCATACAGCGTCAGCGCTGACACATATGCATTGCGCAGGCGGGGCATGTAGCGCTCCACGCGGCGGCGCAGGCGCGGGTCGTCGATCTCCAGCCCGGCCTCGATCTGCAACAGGCCCTGCGAGCGATAATTGGCCTGCACCGTCGCTGTCAGCGGCGGGAGCGGCATATAGGTCGAGGACGAGGTCAGATTGCGGTGGCGGCCATCGCTGTCAGAGGATGAACTGCCTTCTGCCGGTGGCGCAGCGGAGGCAAGCGCAGGAGGTCCAGCCAGCACGAGGCAGGCTGCGACGAGACCGGTACGAACAAGGTTTGACGCGAAACTGGACATGCCCGTGGTCTAGCAGACAGACGTAAAGGAAGCGTTCCTGCAGGCCTTCGCAGGGCGCGCGCAGCCCGCTTGCCCCCGGGTGTCGACGGGATGTGGCGTCTACTGGATGTGGTTGACGATCAGCTGATCTTCCCGGTGGGTCAGGCGCTCGGCGTATTCGTCTTCATTGAGCTGGGTCATGGCACACATCAGATACCATTCGCCATCCTTGGCCCGGACAGGCGTGTTGATCGCCCGCCAGAACTGGATCTGGTCATTCAGCACATTGGTCCAGACGACGTCGACAGAGCGCACCTTGCCGCTGAAGACCCCGCAATTGAGGATGTCGCGGACGATGCGGTGTCCGTGCTCGAATGCCTCTCGCTTGACTTCGAGGCCTTCGACAACCCCGGAAAATTGCGGGTGATTGCGAAAGCCGTTGGACAGGGCGACATAGCGCACATTGTCCAGGCTGGGCTGGATCACGCAGATGATCTGCGGGCTGACGCGCACGCTGGCGAGCACAAAGTCGATGACATCCCGGTGTGAGCGATCGGACATCAGGGCCCGGATGCGGTTCTCAAGCCCCGGTTTCGGCTCGGTACGTCCGGCTTCAAGGCGAGACACATAGGCCTGGCTGATCTTGAGAAGATCCGCCAGCGCTTCCTGCTTCAGTCCCGTCCGCGCTCGGAAAGCCCGTAGCTCGGTACTCCAATTCATGTTGCGCCCCCACACCTGCAACGAGAAGCCGTGCACCTTACTGACCGAATATGTGTAGACAAGCACACTCCTGTACAGGCGCCTTAATATCTTATGCAATCAACAGGTTGCAACAGGGAACCAGGTGGCGCGGAATCGCCGGGGGCGCGTGGATCGACGGTCAAAACCCAGCTTTGGGCAGAGTGCCGCTGGACGCGGTCGAGCGCTGCGGGCTAAAAGGCGAATAGCGCTGGGCAACACAGAAAGCTTATCCATGTCCCCAATTGACGGTTTGATCATCTACATCATCGATCCCGCTCTGAGCATTCTGGTTTGGATCGTGATCATCGGCATCATCATGAGCTGGCTGATCAACTTCAACGTGATCAATACGCACAATCAATTGGTTTCAACGGTTTATCGCGTCACCAATGCCGTGTCGGAACCGCTCCTGCGACCGATCCGCTCTGTACTGCCATCCCTGGGCGGGCTGGATTTCTCGCCTATCGCGCTGATCCTCATCGTTGGCTTCATCCAGGGCTATGTCCTGCGCGAGCTGATCCGCCTGTTCTGATCCGTGTATGAAACCGGCCGCGGCCAGCTGGACGTGTGTGTCCGCGTGACCCCGAAGTCCGCTGCGGACAGCGTGGACGGCCTGCATGTCGGAGCTGACGGCAAGTCTGCCCTGGCCCTGCGCGTTCGCGCCCTGCCTGACAAGGGCAAGGCGAACAAGGCTGTGATCGCCCTGTTTGCGGATTGGGTTGGATGCGCAAAACGGGATATAGACGTGGTTCGGGGGGCAACAGCCCGCATCAAAACTCTTCGCGTGAGCGGTTCGGCTGACCAGCTGACCCGCATCCGGCAGCAATTGGAGGCGTTGACGCATGAGCGCTGAATTGATCGACGGCAAGGCCATTGGTGAAGCTCTGGACCTGGAGGCCAGGGCCGCCGGTGAAGAACTGGCGAAAAAGCTCGGTCGGGCGCCCTGTCTGGCGGTTGTGCTGATCGGCGAGGATCCGGCCAGCCAGGTCTATGTGCGCAACAAGGTTCGCCGGACCGAGGCCGCCGGACTGCGCTCGGTTGAAGTGCGCAAACCGGCTGATGTTTCCCAGGACGAAGTCATCGAGATTGTGCGCGGATTGAACGCCGACCCGGAAGTGGACGGCATTCTGGTGCAACTGCCGCTGCCCGGTCACATGGATGCCAATGCCGTCATCGAAACCATCGACCCGGATAAGGACGTGGACGGCCTGACGGAGGCCAGCGCCGGGCGCCTTGTGCTCGGCAAGCCGGGATTGCGCCCGTGCACGCCGGCGGGCTGTGTCTACCTGGCCGAGCAGGCGCTGGGCGACTTATCCGGCAAGTCTGTCGTTGTCGTCGGTCGCTCCATCCTGGTCGGCAAGCCGGCCGCCCTTCTGTTCCTCGAGAAGAATGCAACCGTGACCATTGCCCACTCGCGGACCAAGGACCTGCCAGCCCTGTGCCGGACGGCAGACATCCTGGTGCCCGCCGTCGGTCGCCCGGAAATGGTGCGCGGTGATTGGGTCAAGCCGGGCGCTTGTGTACTGGACGTGGGCATCAATCGCATCGATGCGCCCGAGCGTGGTGAGGGCAAGACCCGCCTGGTGGGCGATGCGGCGTTCGACGAGATTGTCGGCCATGCCGGCTGGATCACGCCGGTTCCCGGTGGAATCGGGCCAATGACCATCGCCATGTTGTTGCAGAATACGGTGCGGGCAGCGGCGCTTCGAATGGGTGCGTAAGCCCACGATTTCCCGATTGAGAAAAACGTAAATCGAGCGTAAACGGTTCGGTAACGCAACCCTCATATCATATGAGCGGAGAGGAGATAGTCGTGCCAAATCAGTCGCTTAAAGTCTTGCATGTTGAAGACGACTTTGCGGATGCAATGCTCGTACAACATGCGGTTTGCGAAGCGGGTGATTTTGACATCGCATTCGAGGTGGCGGGCACGCTGAAGGACGCCAAGCGCAAGCTGGCCAAGGAAGCGTTCGACCTCGTCCTGCTTGATCTCCGCCTGCCTGACTCCGTGCATCCGATCGACACGCTGGAAACCACACGCAATTGCATCGGCGAGACCCCCTTGCTGGTCCTGTCCGGATCCCTGTCCGTCGACAAGGTTCACCTGCCCGATGATGTGCCCGGTCTCGACAAGAATGAAAGTTTCCGCGTGCCCAAGGGCGAGGCGCCGGTGCACCTTGCGCATCTGATCCGCGAAGCGGCGGAAGCGGCGGACATTCAGACCATCTAGGGTGAATTATCCTATACAATGAGCACCACCTCTGGCATGCCAATCCGGCGATTGCATGCGGAGGAATGCCATGACTACAGCCCACGAAGTCGACTACAAGATTTGCGGTGAAGACATCCAGTTCGTTGAAATCGAACTGGACCCGAACGAGAGCGTGATCGCTGAGGCCGGGTCGATGATGTACAAGTCGCCGAGCATCGACATGGATGCCATTTTTGGCGACGGCTCGTCCAAGCACAGTGGTTTCTGGGGCGCTGTTGCCGGTGCGGGCAAGCGCATCCTGACCGGCGAGAGCCTGTTCATGACGGTCTATACCCACCAGGGGCAGGGCAAATCCCATGTCGCGTTCGCCGCACCGTTTCCAGGCACGATTATCCCGGTTCACCTGCCCGATGTCGGCGGCGAGCTGATCTGTCAGAAGGACAGTTTCCTGGCGGCCGCCAAGGGCGTGTCTGTCGGCATTGCGCTGCAGAAACGCATCATGACCGGACTGTTCGGGGGTGAGGGCTTCATCATGCAGCGTCTCGAGGGCGATGGCTGGTGTTTCGTTCACGCCGGGGGGACGCTGGTGGAGAAGGAGCTGGCGGCCGGCGAGGAGCTGCACGTGGATACCGGCTGTGTTGTCGCGTACACCAGCAGTGTCGATTTCGAGATCGAGCGAGCCGGCAACATCAAATCCATGATCTTCGGTGGCGAAGGCGTGTTCTTCGCGCACCTCAAGGGGCCGGGCAAAGTCTGGCTGCAATCCATGCCGTTCTCGCGCCTGGCCGGGCGTATCCTGGCCAATGTACCGGTTGCCGGATCCGGACAGGGTGAAGGGTCCGTGCTCGGACCGCTCGGCGGTATCATGCGGGGCAGCTGATCGCTGCAGTGCTCATCTTATATGCAGTTGACAAT
>JAYZXG010000146.1:0-12448 GCA_036141435.1 Pseudomonadota bacterium
CGTCGAACAATCGGTTTTGGGTTGGAAAGAATTCGAGATGGAGGTAGTGCGCGACATTGCTGACAATTGCATCATCATCTGCTCGATCGAGAACGTCGATCCGATGGGCGTGCACACCGGTGACAGTATCACCGTTGCCCCGGCCCTGACGCTGACGGACAAGGAATACCAGATCATGCGCACGGCCTCGATCGCTGTCCTGCGCGAGATCGGTGTCGAGACCGGCGGCTCCAACGTGCAGTTCGCGGTCAATCCGAAGGATGGCCGCCTGGTCGTCATCGAGATGAACCCGCGTGTCTCGCGCTCTTCCGCCCTGGCCTCCAAGGCGACCGGTTTCCCGATTGCCAAGGTTGCGGCCAAGCTGGCCGTTGGCTACACGCTGGACGAGATTGCCAACGACATCACCGATGGCGCGACGCCAGCCTCCTTCGAGCCGACCATCGATTATGTCGTCACCAAGATCCCGCGTTTCGCGTTCGAGAAATACCCGGGTGCCGACGCGCACCTGACCACATCGATGAAATCCGTCGGCGAAGCCATGGCGATCGGCCGCTCGTTCCAGGAGAGCATGCAGAAGGCCCTGCGCTCTATGGAGACCGGACTGGACGGTTTCGACGAGCTCGAGATTGCCGGTACGGAGGACGCCGCCTCCGAGGATGCGCGCAAGGAAGCGGTTCGCGCCGCGCTCGCCATTCCGACCCCTGATCGCCTGCGCGTCATCGCCCAGGCATTCCGTGAAGGCCTGAGTGTGGATGAAGTCGAACGCGCCTCGCTTTACGAGCCGTGGTTCCTGCGCCAGATCGAAGCCATCGTGCACGCCGAGGACGAGGTCTCGACCGTCGGCCTGCCGACCACGAACGAGAAATTCCTGGCGCTCAAGTCCATGGGCTTCTCCGATGCGCGCCTGGCCAAGCTGTCCGGCAAGACGCAAGCAGAGGTCCGGGCCGATCGCCGCGCCCTAGGCGTGCGCCCGGTCTACAAGCGTGTCGACACCTGCGCCGCGGAATTCTACGCCGCGACGCCCTACATGTACTCCTGCTACGAGACGCCGAGCTTTGGCGGCAAGGCGGATTGCGAAAGCGAGCCGACCGACCGCAAGAAGGCGATCATCCTGGGCGGTGGCCCGAACCGGATCGGCCAGGGCATCGAGTTCGACTATTGCTGTTGTCATGCCGCCTTTGCGTTCGCCGAGATGGGCATCGAGTCCATCATGGTGAACTGCAACCCGGAAACCGTCTCGACCGACTATGACACGGCCGACCGCCTGTATTTCGAGCCGCTGACCATCGAGGACACGCTCGAACTCATCGCCACCGAACAGGAGAAGGGCGAGCTGCTGGGCGTCGTCGTCCAGTATGGCGGCCAGACCCCGCTGAAACTGGCCAGCGAGCTGGAAGCAGCCGGTGTGCCGATCCTGGGAACGCTGCCGGACGCCATCGACCTGGCCGAGGACCGCGACCGTTTCAAGCAGCTGCTGGATGATCTCAACCTCACCCAGCCGCCCAATGCCATCGTTCGTTCCGAGGATGAAGCCCGCGCCGCGGCAGAGAAACTCGGCTTCCCGCTGGTCCTGCGCCCGTCCTATGTCCTGGGTGGCCGCGCCATGGAAATCGTCCGCGAGACAGACAGCTTCGAGCGCTATCTGCGTGAGGCGGTGAACGTGTCCGGCAACTCCCCGCTGCTGCTGGATCGCTATCTGACGGACGCTGACGAGGTGGATGTCGATGCGATCTGTGACGGCGAGGATGTCTGGATTGCCGGCGTCATGCAGCATATCGAGGAAGCCGGTGTACACTCCGGTGACAGCGCCTGCTCCCTGCCGCCCTATTCCCTCTCTGAGGAGATGATTGCCGAGCTCAAGCGTCAGGCAACCGAGATGGCCAAGGCTATCGGTGTGCGCGGCCTGATGAATGTCCAGTTCGCGATCAAGGGCGAGACGATTTACGTGCTCGAGGTCAATCCGCGTGCGTCCCGGACCGTGCCGTTCGTGGCCAAGGCCATCGGCGAACCGGTCGCCAAGATCGCTGCCAAGGTCATGGCCGGCGCGAAACTCTCCGAGTTCAACCTCAAAGACCCGGCGCCGAAGCATGTCTCCGTCAAGGAAGCCGTCATGCCGTTCGCCCGCTTCCCGGGTGTCGACCCGGTGCTTGGACCGGAAATGCGCTCAACCGGCGAAGTCATGGGCATCGACACCCTGTTCGAAGCCTCGTTCGCAAAGGCCGAGCTGGGCGCCGGCATCCAGCTGCCGACGTCGGGCAGTGTCTTCATCTCCCTGCGCGATGGCGACAAGGCGTCGATGATCGACCCGTGTCGCGTCCTGGTCATGAAGGGGTTCAAGATCCTCGCGACCGGTGGCACAGCGACGACGCTGGAAGACAACGGCGTTCCGGTCACACGTGTGAACAAGGTCTTCGCGGGGCGGCCGCACATTGTCGACCTGATGAAAAACGGCGAGGTCCAGCTGATCTTCAACACGACGGAGGGTCGCCAGTCGCACCTGGACAGCTATTCCATCCGCCGCACGGCGCTGGACCAGAAAATCCCGTGCTACACGACCGCATCGGCCGCACGCGCCGCGATCGCCTCGATCCGCCGCATCGATGAGGGGGCTCTTGAACCACAGGCACTGCAAACCTACTCTTGATAGCGAAGACGCTCAGCGCTAGCGTCTTTTGTTCTCCTGAAGATAAGTGGTCTCATGAACAAGATCCCTATGACTGCCGCGGGGCATCAAGCCCTCGACGCAGAGATGAAACATTTGAAGACGGTCGAACGCCCGGCCGTGATTGCAGCCATCGCGGAAGCACGCGAACACGGTGACCTGTCGGAAAACGCCGAGTACCACGCTGCCAAGGAACGCCAGGGCTATATCGAGGGCCGTCTGGCCGAGCTGGAAGACAAGCTGGCGCGGGCCGAAGTGATCGACGTCGCCAAGCTGGGCGGTGATACGGTCAAGTTCGGCGCCACTGTGACCGTCTTCGACGAGGACACCGAGGAAGAAAGCCGCTACCAGGTTGTGGGCGATGACGAGGCAGACGTGAAGGAAGGCAAGATCTCGATCTCTTCCCCGATCGCCCGCGCCATGATCAACAAGGAAGTCGGCGACGTGGTCGAGGTCAATGCACCCGGCGGCCTGAAGTCCTACGAGATTGTCACGGTGGAGTGGCTCTGAGAGGCCGCCACGCCATCGCGTAACAGGGCTTGTTGTGAACCCCGCTTTATTGGTCGCGCATCCAGGGCATGAATTGCTGCTTCACCACTGGATGCGGGGCGCGCAGCCGGTTGTCATGGTGATGAGCGACGGCTCCGGCGGAGCCGATGTCAGCCGCATCGACTATTCCAGACGCCATATCGAGTCCGTCGGCGGCACGCTGGCCGCGCATTCCGGTCGTGTGCCCGACCGGGACTGGTACAGCGCCATCCGCGACGGTGATGTCACATTCTTCGAATCCTTCATCACCAGCAGTCTTGAACTGCTGGCACAGGCGCAACCGGACTATCTCGTCTGCGATGCGGTCGAGCACTACAATCCGCTACATGACCTGGCCAATGTGGTCGGACATTGCGTGCGCAGCCAGCTGGACCCGGCTCTCCCGGTCTACACCTTTGCGATCATGAAAAACCCGCAGCGGCAGGACGACGGTAAGCAGCTGGAGCTGTCCACGGCGGACATGGCGATGCGCCACCAGGCCGCACGGAATTATCTGCCGCTGGCTCACGAACTTCCCAGCCATATCGCGCAACTGAAAACACCCTCGGAAACCCTGCATCGCGACAGCGGCTATGGCTGGCCGGATGATCCGGGAGAAAAACCCTATTACGAGGTTTTCGGTGAGGAGCGGGTTTCACGCGGCATCTATTCCGAGGTGATTACCTACAGGCAGCATATCCAGCCATTGGCCCGGGCGCTGATGGCACGTTTCGCGAGGGCCGAGGCTTGAAGATCACCGCCATCCTGTCGATCCGCAACGAAGCCGAATACATCGGCAACTGCCTGGCGCACCTGGTTCGCAACGGGCTGGACTTCATCGTCATCGACAATGAGTCCGATGACCGTACGATCGATATCGTCCGGCAGGACAGGTTCGCCCGGCATCTGGTTGATCTGCGCTCCCACCCCTATCCCGGATATTTCGACTGGCAGGGCCTGATGCAGGCGCGTGAAAAGGCCGCCAGTGAATGCGGGGCAGACTGGGTGCTGTTCGTGTCTGCGGACGAAATCATGCACAGCCGCCGCAAAGCAGAAACCCTGTCCGACGCCATTCACCGGATCGCGGATACCGGAGCGCAGGTCATAGACTTCGAGGAATTCGTATTCCTGCCCGTGGATACAGACTATGTCAGTGATGCGGAGGGGTGGCAGCCCTTGCGGCGCTACTATTTCTTCCAGCCCGCACCTGTGCGTCTGATGCGTGCGCGGCGTACGGATCTGGATGTCTCACACATTGAAATGGGCGGACACACGCTGGTGGGCAGCCCCTATCAGCTGGCCGACGAGAAAATGGTGCTGCGCCACTATATTTTCCGCTCTCGCCAGCATGCCGAACAAAAATACACCCAGCGGGTCTTTGCCGAGAGCGAGGTCAAGCGAGGCTGGCATGGCAACCGTATCGGTTTCCAGGACAGCGCTTTCAGCTTCCCCTCGGCCGAGCGGCTCAAGCTGTTACGTCAAACAGACCAGCGCGACCTGGAACGCGACCAGCCTGTCCTCAAGCATTATTGGGAGTGGTAGCACGCGGGGCCGTCCAAAAGACAACGGCCGGAGCTGGGCTCCGGCCGTTTTTTCATGCCCCGGTGTTGGGAGGAGGTGCCTGTTGAGCAACTCCCCGGGACACTATTACTTGGGCTCGACGACAGGAGCCTTGTTCGGTTCGTCCTGAGGCTCGCCTTCCGGCTCTTGCGGTGCTTCAGGTGCACGTTCCACACGAACATGGCGCAGGACACGGCGAGCAGCGTCGGTATCACCCATCACCCGCAGTTCGACGGTTTCGCCGTCTTCGCTCTCCCATTCGAGCACGCGGGCATCGCCGTCGGTGCCATTGACGATCACCTCGATCTGGCGGCCGTCCTCGCTGACCCATTCATGGGCTGTGCCCTCGCCATCGCGGGAGATGATGATTTCGTATTCGCCGCCCTCTTCGGTCGTCCACGACCGAACGGTGTCAACATCAACATCATCGACGTCGAGAATAACAACGTTCTCCGTGGCGTCGCCGAGGCGCAGGACATGGCCATCTCCATGCTCCATGCGGATGACATGATCACCCATCTCGGCTCCATCGAGGTCTTCGAGACGGCGCACAAAGACATTCACATCGGAGTCTTCACCCTCGCCTTCACGCAGCACGATATTCTCGTGCACGCGAACAGCGACATGTGCGCCATCCTCACCGGTCAGACGTTCAACGATTTCCGGCGCAACATGTCCGGCGATCCGGGCGTCAGTGACAAACACCGCAACACCGTTCTCACCGTTTTCCAGCTGGGTCAGGAGCTCCTGGCGACGGGCTTCACGCTCCTCCGGCGTGCCGCTCCCTTCCACGATCACTTCATAACGGGTTTCCCCGTCTTCGCCCTCGACTTGGCGGATCTGGATCTCTTCATGCACCTCGTGCATGACGTGCTCGCCCCGCGAGACAAAGTGAACCTCCCGATCATTGGCGACACGCTCGGTGGCCATTGCCTGAGCACAGGCCACCGGAAGCCAGCTCATCAGCAGGACGCTGGTAAGGGCCAGTTTGGACGAACGCTTGCCTTCATTCGCCGAGAGAATTGATTTGATCCGCATTTCGCGGTGCCTCCTGTCTTTTGATCCGAAGGCTGAGGCCGTTGCAAAACCGCCCCGCATCATCGTGATCAATGCTGCCGCATAGGGCTTACGCGCCCCTCCTCCCAACAACTCGAGAACCTCTGCGTCGCAAGCGATCTCGCGCGCCGCATCAAGGTGTTTTTCAATCTGGCGCAAGGGCCAGTGGAACCAGAAAACCGTGGTCAGCGCGACACCGATCAGCCGGTCTCGCTCGTCACCCCGCCGCAAATGAACCAGCTCGTGAACCAGCGCATACCGGGCCACTTCCGGATCGTCGAAAATCTGCCCAGGCGCCACCACAACACCGCGCCAGCCGGTCAGGACCGGCGTGCGGGTCTCGTCACTGATCAACAGGCGTGTCGTCGGCGTATCCGCGTCGGACGCCCGCCCGGTCAGCGCTTCCAGTTGCAGGTCACCGGCATACTCACCGTCCCGCATCAGCCGTGAGCGGCGCAGGTGACGCAGCCCGGCAAACAGCACGGAGGCCAGCAATCCCAGGAGATAGAGCCCGGTCAGGACCAGCGCGCTATCGGGAAGCATGGACACCTCAGGGGTCGGCGGCGCCACGATTGTATTGAGCGGAGCTACCGGGGGATTGAGCGTGACGCTCTCGGGCGCCGCCTGAGGGATGAAATAGATGACCGGCGCGAGGATGAGCGGAACGATCGCGGCCAGTCGCGCTGTTCGCCATAACTCGACGCCGCTGTGCGGGTCGCGCTGCTCAAGGAAACGTCCCAGCAGCAACAGTACCAGCCCACCGATCAGCGACAGGCCAGCGCCCAGGATGACGGCATTCAATAATCCCATCATGCGCTGCGCTCCTCATCGAGAAGTTTCATCAAGGCATTGGCCTCGTCATCGGAGAGCAGGTCGGAATTGGTGAAGGCGGTCGCGGGCAGCGGGCCGCGCAATTCCAAGACATCTTCGGTGAATTCGCGGATCATCCGTCCGATCAGATCGACCTTGCGCACCCGGGCCTCGAAAACGGCGAGCCCGTGTGAGTCCGTCTTGTCGACCAGCCCCTTCTGGACCATGCGCGTCAACACGGTGCGCGTGGTCGACGGCGACCAGCCCATGTCACCGGCAACGGCCTTGTGGGTTTCGCGCGCACTCTGCGGGCCGACAGCCCAGAGATGCTTGAGCACGGTCAGTTCGGCGGGCGATGGCGAGATGTCGTTCATGCGGAGTCCTGTGCACTTGTCGAGGGCACTCTACACATGTAGCGCATCCGCGCAAATGAAAAGCGCTTAATGAAGCGAACATACAAAAACGCCCCCGGACATCCGGGGGCGTTCCTGGGCTCTGAACTAGGAAGGGGCGTTAGAGCTCAACCTGTGACGTGCGCACGATCGACATAGAGGTATTGTCGACCACATCGATGGAATTGAAGCTGTCATCGCTGTCCATCGGGTCCCAGTCATGATCATAGTCCGGGTCGCCCGTGCCGATCAGATCGCCGCGTGAAATACGCGCGCCCTGGCGAACCTCAACGCTTTCCAGACCGTGATAGACCGTCGACCAGCCCGAGCCGTGATCAATCACGACATACTGACCGACACTGTCCGGGCCCGGCTCGTCCGTGCCGACATGGCTGACACGGCCATTGGCTGGAGCCAGCAGGCGGCCATCATCGTTATCCTGGAAAAACAGCTCGGTGCTCTCGCCGCTCAGCTCGTCGGTGACAATGATGGTCGCATCATCGTCCTCATCGCGGACCTGCATGCGGACCGGGCCCACATCATCCCGGAACAGCATGTTGGCTTCGTCATCGGCAGCCACGATCTGGAAGAAGGGATCTTCCTGGTCATCGAGGAACAGCGTGACCTCGGCATCATCACCACCGCGGTCATGCGCACGCAGGTGGTTGCGGCGGCCCTCATCATCGGTGAACTCGATATTGACCAGGTCACCATCGCTTTCATTGATGCTGATGCGCACCGGATTGCCGTTCTCGTCCTCGATATTCAGGTTCAGGGTCGAGGATGCACCGGATGCGAACGCGCCGATCGCCATCCAGTTCGCCGGATTACCGATGATGGACGACTCGTCGATATTCTCGAGCGCTTCCAGAGATTCCAGGGCCGACAGCGCGGCCAGAGGTGACGCGTTGAGGGTCCGGCGGATGGCCGTATCGCCTTCGCGCTCGGCAACAACAGCCGCGGTCAGCGTGCTGGCCGTCGCGGCGACAACGGCAGGCGCATCGGCCTGGAGATAGTTGGTGGCCATGGCCTGGGCGGCATAGGTCGGCGCCATCATCAGGGCGAGCGCACTACCGGCAGCAGCCAGGAAAGTCTTGGACGACATGGTGGTGGACTGGGACAAGATCGCTTTGATCCGCATTTCTCTATTCCTTTTATTATCTGGACCGAAGGCCGACAGGCAGGGCGCCGGGCGGAGCCCTGCTTTTGCCGCGTCGATCATGGCCCGAGCGTAAGCGCGTCTCTGCGCTCGCCCCCCAATCTCTTTGAGTGCCTCAGCGTCACAGGCGAGTTCCCTCGCATGGGAGAGCCGAGATTCGATGGCTTTCAGCGCAGGGTTGAACCACAGCGCCACGGTGAGGAGCTCACCGACAAACCGATCCCGTTCATCGCCCCGGCGAACATGGATCAGCTCGTGAACGACAGCGATCTCCGCCGCTTGCCGTTGGGTTTCGTCAGCCAGGCTGCGCGGCAGGACAATCGTCGGCTGCCAGCCGGTGACAAAGGGGGTAATGGCGGCGTCAACGACAACCAGTCGGCTGACACTGCTCTCCAGTTCCAGGCGGCCGCGCCACTGCTCGTACATCGAGCGCAGCTCGCGCCTGGGCTGCTGGCTGGTTGCGATCAATCCGGCCAGGGCCATGCGCCGCAGGGCAAAACGCCCCAGCGCCAGCAACAGGCCGGACAGATAGGCCGCCAGCAATACATTCATTGGCGTCATCCACGCCGGGAGGGTGAAGCCGGCCTCAGCCGCGAGAGCTCCGGCGCCATTGTCCTGTGCAGGACGTGGGTCCGCCTGCGGCCCGGCAGCAGCCGCGACGCGCGCCATGGTCTGCTCGGACGCGGCCGGGGTCGCGGCAACGCGCTCATCGACCGCGAAGGGCTCAACCTGTTCGACGGGCGCGGAGGCTGTCGGCCGCAGAAAGTCCGGCGCCTGGAAGGCCGTCGTCAATTGCGGGAAGAGTGAGAAGACCAGGGCCATGACGATCGGGGCCAGCGCAGCGAAGCGCGCCATGCGCCAGATGGCGATACGGCTGCCGGCCTCGATGTCACGATCCCGCTCCAGCCGGTCAACGACCCGCACAGACAGGCTTGCGATCAGGGCCGACAGGCCCAGCGCGATGAACAGGGATACGAGAAGACTAGTCATCCTCATCCTCCTCGAGCAGGCGGCTCAGCTCGTCCAGCTCGCCCTCGTCCAGCAGCTTGCTGTCCGAGAAGGCGGACACCGGCAGGGAACCGTCCAGCTCCAGTACCTTTTGCGAGAAGCTCTTCACCATCTTGCCGATCAGGGTGACCTTGGTCTCGGCGGCCTCGTAGAGCGCAAGACCATGACTGTCGCGCTTTTCGACAAGGCCCTTCTGGACCATGCGGGCGAGGAGCGTGCGGGTCGTCGAATAGGACCAGTCCGTCACGGTTGCGACGCGCTCGTGGACTTCACGTGCGCTTTGTTCGCCGCTCGCCCACAACTGCTTGAGGACGATAAGTTCTGCCTGGGATGGAGCCTGGTCGGCCATGAGACGATCACCACATTTGTGTTACGTTTGTCACATGATGCTACAAACATAGCACCCCGTCAAGTCCGGTTTGAATGAACCCGACGTGGATGCAGTTCTGCGCCTAAACCCGCACACCGAATAGGGGGAAGGATTCCATGGCCGTCCCACCCCGCTTGATCATGGAAAATCTGAGACTTGGACTTGCCAGCACAGGCGGTCCGGTCCAGCAATAGGGCAAAGGGGATCGTGCGAATGACCGGCATCGCGCAAAAACAGGCTGTCTGCTGGGTTGTCTCTGACGGGCGACGCGGCATCGAGAACCAAGCCCTGGGCCTGGCCGAGGCCGTGGCGCGGCTGATCCCCGACACCCGGCTGTCCATCCATACGGTGCATGCCACCAAGGAGGGGTTTGTTGCCCTGCCGTCCAGCCCTGCGCCGGATCTGTGGATCGGCTGTGGGCGCGTCGCGATACCCCTTGCGGCCAAGCACCGGCGCGTCTTCCCGCAATGCTATTTCGTCTATGTGCAGGATCCCCGCACCCGGTATCGCGACTTTGATCTGATCGTCGCGCCGGAACATGACCGCCTGCGCAAACCCAATGCGATCTCGATGATCGGGTCTCCGAACCGGCTGTCACAATCGCAGTTTTCCAACGCCCTGGCCCAGTTCTCCGAACAGCTCTCGGAGATGGCAGGCGCACGCGCGGCCATCCTGGTCGGAGGCAATTCGAAACGCTTCAAACTGGATGATCGGGTCACCGATTATCTCATCCACCGCCTGCACACCCTGCTGGACCAGGACATCCAGCTGATGGTCACGGTCTCGCGCCGGACACCGGACGCGTCGCGACGGCGCCTGCGCAAGGAGTTTGCCGACCGCGATGATGTCTGGTTCTTCGATGGCGAGGGGGAAAATCCCTATTTCGCTTTCCTCGCCGCGGCGGACTGGATTTTCGTGACCGAGGAATCCACCAACATGCTTGTCGAAGCCGCGACTACCGGCAAACCGGTCTATGCACTGCCCCTGAGCGGTGAGGCCGGCAAGTTCGCCCATCTGCATGCGCGACTGGAAGGCTGGGGGGCGGTTCGCCCCTATCTTGGCCAACTGGATCGCTGGACCTATGCTCGTTTTGCCGAAACCGACCGGGTCGCTGCTGAAGTGCTTGAACGCTGGCAAAAGCGGGCTAGCTCGGGTCAGCAAAGGATGCCGACATGATACACTTTCTCACCACTCTTCTTGCCAGCCTGGGATTGACCATGAGCCAAGCCGATACGCCCGCCACCGTTGTTCAGCACGAACGTGTAATCCTGGCGGAACAGCCAGGCCTTGCGGATCTCGACGCCTGGGCCGCCGCCGGCGTCCAGGCCGTCGTCAACTCGCGCACCCCGGAAGAAACCGCCGGTCTGGATTTCGACATGCGGGCCGAGGTGGAAAACCGTGGCATGCGATATGTGGAACTGCCGATTGGCGGCGCTTATGGCGCCAATCCGGAGCATACGCTGGCGCTGACGCAATTGCTGGAAGAACTCGATGGCGACATCGCCATGCACTGCCGCTCCGGAACGCGCTCTGCGCATCTCTACTCCGCGCATCTGATGAGCCGGGACCCCTCCATCGAGAACCCGTTCGACGTCATCGGATGGACCGGCGGCCGTGATAACGGCATGGTTCGCGCGCTCACACCGGATAACGAACAGTAACGCTGCAATCAGACGCGAGCATTGCCGCAAAGATTGCTTATATAGGGGTCAGTCGAATCGGCGCCTGTGTGGGCGCCCAACCCCGTTCGTTTGAGGAAATATCATGTCTGAGACGCGCCACTCGCGCCTGGTCATCATCGGATCCGGCGCTGCAGGTTATACGGCAGCCATCTATGCTGCGCGCGCCATGCTCGAACCCGTCCTGATCTCCGGCCTGCAGCCCGGCGGTCAGCTGACCATCACCACCGATGTCGAGAACTATCCCGGCTTTGCCGATGTCATCCAAGGCCCCTGGCTGATGGACCAGATGCGCGACCAGGCCGAAAAGGTCGGCACCGAGATGATCAATGATCTCGTGGTCAAGGCGGACCTGTCCCAGCGCCCCTTCACGCTGACACTGGATAGCGGTGCAGTCTTCACGGCCGACTCTGTGATCATCGCCACCGGCGCCCAGGCCAAATGGCTGGGCCTGGAGAGCGAGCAGACCTTCGCCACCGGCGGCGTTTCGGCGTGTGCGACCTGTGACGGCTTTTTCTACCGTGAAAAGGAAGTCTTCGTGGTTGGTGGCGGCAATACCGCCGTCGAGGAAGCGCTCTACCTGGCCAATATCGCCTCCAAGGTCACGCTCGTGCACCGCCGCGACAGCCTGCGCGCCGAGAAAGTCATGCAGGACCGCCTGCTGAAAAACCCCAAGGTCGAGGTGATCTGGGACAGCGTCGTCGAGGAGATTACCGGCGACACCGAACCCTTCCCGGCCGTCACGGGCGTCCGCCTGAAGAACATCAAGACCGGCGAGGTGTCCGAACACAGCACGCACGGTGTGTTCATAGCGATTGGCCACGCGCCGGCGACCGAGCTCTTTGTCGGCCAGCTGGAAACCAAGGATGGCGGCTATCTGGTCACTGAACCGGGCACGCCGAAGACCTCCATCCCGGGCGTTTATGCGGCTGGCGATGTGACCGATGACACCTATCGCCAGGCCGTCACTGCTGCCGGCATGGGCTGCCAGGCCGCGCTCGATGCCGAGCGCTATCTCGCCTCGCTTGAAGACTAGAGGGTTCGGGCCGGTCGCCAGACGTTTGGCAGCCGGCCCGCAATTACCCTATATGTGAGTCCATGCTCACCCAACCGTCCACCACCCGAGAGAAACTCATGCGCGCCGCGATGGATATTGTGGCCGAGGACGGGTTTGGTGCGGCTACAACGGCGGCCATTGCCGACCGTACGGGCCTTGCAGAAGGC
>JAYZXG010000147.1:0-10454 GCA_036141435.1 Pseudomonadota bacterium
GCTCGACATGACCCGGGCGGATCCGCCGGTGAACCGCGAGGATTACACTTTCAATTCCGGCGCCATTGATCGCGGGGCTGTCGCCCGGCAGTTCCAGCAAGGCGCCACCCTGATCCTCCCCCAATTACACGAGGTCGACGCCACGCTCGCGGACTTCTGCCGGGCAATGGAATCCCGTCTGTCCTGCCACGTGCAGACGAATATCTACCTGACCCCGCCGGACGCGCAGGGCTTCAAGACGCATTATGATGACCATGATGTTTTCGTGCTGCAGGTCTCCGGGTCGAAATCCTGGCGCCTCTACGACATGCCGGTCGACAAACCCTTCCGGGGCGAAGGTTTCCGCTCGGGCGAACACGAGATCGGTGATCCGGTCGAGGAATTTGTCCTCGAAGCGGGTGATTGCGCCTATGTGCCGCGTGGCCTCATGCATGACGCGCTGACGCACGGTGACGAGGCGTCCCTGCACATCACGGTCGGGCTGATCGTGAAGACCTGGGCCGATCTGATGCTTGAAGTCATCTCGGAAGTCGCCCTCAGGCATCCGGAATTCCGCCAATCCCTGCCCGTTGGCTTTGCGCGTCCTGATTTCGACATGGAAAGTGTGCGTCCGCACTTCAAGCAGCTGGTCTCGACCTTTGCCAAGGAAGCGGACCTCGACGAGGCCTTCCACATCTATGTCGACAACTTCATCCAGTCCCGCCTGCCCGCCACGCCCGGACGGATTTCGAATTTCAAGACCCCGACGGATCCCAATGTCCGCTATCGCCTGAAGGACAATACGCCGTGGCGTCTGGCCGAGGATGGCGAGGAGATCGTGATCATCACATCGGGTGGAGAAGTGCGCTTCCCGGCCAAGGCAGAACCGGGCCTGCATACCTTGCTGGATGGCGGCGAGATCAGCCTCGCCACCTTCTCTGACCTCGAGGAAAAAGACCAACAGGCGACCATTGGCCGCCTGTTCGCATTCGGTCTCGCTGAGCCGGTCTGATCAAAACCGGTCGCAGGGCGCTCGTCAGGCGAGCGCCTTGCGGACGGCTTCGGCAACCGCCGGCGCCGTAATATTGAAATGCTCGTAGAGCTCACCCGCGGGTGCACTGGCTCCAAAACCGGACATGCCGACAAACTGGCCGTTGCGTCCGATGATGCTGTCCCAGCCATACCGCAGTGCGGCCTCGACGCCGATCACCGGCAGGTCACGGCCCAGAACCGCGTCCTGGTAAGATGCATCCTGCTCCTGGAAGACATCCAGACACGGCGCAGAGACGACGCGCACGGCGATGCCCTCTTTGGCCAGCTGCGTCTGGGCGTCGACCGCGAGGGATACCTCGGAGCCCGGTGCAACGATACCGGCCTGTGCGTTGTCGGCGTCACGCAGGACATAGGCCCCGCGCGCAGACAGGTTTTCCGCGCCATCATCCTCACGCAGGAAGGGCAGCTTTTGACGCGACAGCGCCAGCACGCTGGGACCATTGTCACGCTTGAGGGAGAGCTCCCAAGCTTCTGCTGTTTCCAGCGCATCGGCCGGACGGAAGACGTGCATGTTCGGAATGGCGCGCAGTGATGCGAGTGTTTCGACAGGCTGGTGCGTGGGACCATCTTCACCCAGACCAATCGAGTCGTGTGTCAGGACGTAGACAACCGGCTGCTCCATGAGCGCCGACAGGCGCATGGAACCCCGGCAATAGTCCGCGAAGACAAGGAAGGTCGCCACATACGGGGTGATACCCCCGTGCAGGGCCATGCCGTTGGCGCAGGCCGCCATGCCGTGCTCACGCACACCAAAATGGATGTAGGGGCCGGCATAGTCGTCCGCGGTGACGGCACCGCCATAGCTTGTTTTGGTCAGGTTTGAGCCCGTCAGGTCCGCAGAGCCACCGATCAGGCCTGGCCAGCTGCGAATAATCGCTTCCAGCGTTTTGCCGGATGCCGCCCGAGAGGCCAGGGCCGGACGTTCCTCGGCAACCTGCTTGCGCCAGGCGGAAAGTGCCTGGAGGCCTGCCTCACCCGGTTCACCGGAAAGCTGGGCCACCAGCTCGTCAGCCTTGTCTGTCGAGGCCAGGCGGTCACGCCAGGCTTCGTGCGCTTCCGGGGACCCGACAGCACGCCAGTTGTCATAGACCTCATCAGGGATCACGAAGGGCTCATGCGCCCATCCCAGCGCCTTGCGGGCGCCAGCGATTTCCTCATCTCCCAGCGGAGCCCCGTGGCTACCCGCCGTGCCCGCCTTGGTCGGGGCGCCAAAGCCGATCGTCGTGCGGCAGGCAATAATGACAGGCTTGTCGCTCTGGCGCGCCTCGGAGAGCGCCTGATCGACCGCGTCCATGTCGTGTCCATCGACACGCGCCGTCGCCCAGCCAGCGGCTTCGAAGCGTTTGAGCACATCCGTCGACTCTGAAACGCTGGTTGCGCCGTCGATTGAAATCTCGTTGTCGTCCCACAGGACACAAAGCCGGTTCAGCTTGAGATGACCCGCGATCGAGATGGCTTCATGACTGATGCCTTCCTGCAGGTCGCCGTCCGATGCGATGACCCAGGTCCGGTGGTCGACGAGATCATCACCATACTCTGCATTGAGCATGCGCTCGGCCAGCGCCATGCCAACCGCCATCGAGATACCCTGCCCCAGCGGTCCGGTTGTCGCCTCGACGCCGGGCGTATGGCCAAATTCCGGGTGACCGGCTGTCAGTGAGCCCATCTGACGGAACTTGCGCAGCTCATCCATCGTGATGTCTTCAAAGCCGGTCAGATGCAGCAGCGAATAGATCAGCATCGAGCCATGACCTGCGGACAGGATGAAGCGGTCCCGGTCCGCCCAGCCCGGCGCCGCCGGATCAAACTTCATATGCCGCGCCCACAGCACGGTCGCCACATCTGCCATACCCATCGGCATGCCGGGGTGACCGGAATTTGCCGCCTGAACTGCATCCATCGACAAGGCGCGGATTGCGTTGGCCATGTCAGTGTATTGCGAACCGATATTCGTGCTCATGATCGCCTCATTATGATCCGCTGTGGGTGTAGCGGGATTCGTTGTCGGACGAAGCCTTACCGGCCCCCAAAACCGGTCCGGTCAAGCAACGCTTTGGTGGACGCGTCGTACTCTTTCGTTTCGCCTTTGAGAATACCCGTTGTCAGAACTTTTCCGAGTTCGACGCCCCATTGGTCGTAGGGATTGATCCCGTAGACAACGCTTTCGACAAACACCTTGTGCTCGTGCAGTGCGATCAACGCGCCAAGGGTCTGCGGGTTCAGGTCATCCAGCAGAAGCATGGCGGATGGACGCCCTCCCGGCATGGACTTGTGACTCGCGAGTTCGCCTTCGTCCGCAGCCGTAAGCTGGCGGCCATCCAGGAGCGCTGCGCCCTGTGCCGCCATATTCGCTGCGAGCGCACGTTCGCGCGCATCATCGCTGGCGAAATGTCGTTTCACGCCGATGAAGTCGACGGGGACAACATCCTTGCCCTGGTGCAGCCACTGGAAGAAGGAGTGCTGGATTTCTGTGCCCGCCCCGCCCCAGACCAGGGCGCCGCCGGCGGTCGGCGCAGGCGCTCCGTCCAGCGTCACCGACTTACCCAGTGATTCCATCTCGAGCTGCTGCAGGTAATCCGCCAGCTTGCCGAGGCGGGCGGAATAGGCCGCAACGCAACGGCTCGGATAGCCCAGCGCGACACGGTTCCAGGCATCGACCAGCCCCTTGAGCACCGGCAGGTTTTCCGCCAGCGGTGCTGAGGCGAAATGCTGGTCCATCTGCTGCGCTCCGTCGCGGAAGGCCGCAAACACATCCGGACCCAGACCGATTTCCAGGCTCAGCCCGACTGCGCTCCAGACGGAATAGCGCCCGCCAACCCAGTCCGGAAAATCAAAGACCCGTTCTGCAGGAATGCCGAACGCAGCCGCCTTTTGAGGGGCTGCTGAAGCGGCTGCGAAATGGCCACCCAGCCGGTCAGCCGGCACATGCGCGGACAACCAGGCGCGCGCAGCCTCGCCCCCCATCAGGGTTTCCTGGGTGGAGAAGGATTTCGAGGCGACAATAAAGAGAATGCTCTCGGGGTCGGCACCCTCGACTGCAAGGCGCAGATCGCTGGGATCCAGGCTGGCGACGAAACGCATCTCGGGCCCGCCATCTGCGAACTCTGCGAGCGCATCAGCGATCAACCGCGGTCCAAGGTCCGATCCGCCGATGCCGATGTTGACGACACGAGAGATCGGTTTGCCGGACGGTTGGTAGGTGCCGGACCGCACCGCTTGCGCGAACGCCCGTGTCTGGGCCTGGGTACGCTCTACCAGGTCCGCCGCATCCGAACCCGAAATCTGCGCGCCTTCGCGATAGGCCATGTGAAGCGCCGGCCGCCCCTCGGTCGGATTGACGATTCCGCCCGTCAGCAGGGTGTCCCGGTGTTCTGCGAGATCGAGAGCCTCTGCGGCCGCGAGCAGGCCGGACAGGGCCTCGGCGTCCAGACGTTGCTTGGTCAGGTCCAGCTCGATGCCCGCCGCATTGAGCACCCAGTCGGAAAGCGCCGGGCCTCGGCCGTCGACAATGGCACGCAGCGATTTGCGTCCGAGGCGGTCGGAATGGGTTTTCAATGCATCAAGAGACATGCGCATCCTCGTCAGAACGGTGGAACTTCATCGCGTCGGCCAGGCGACGCAGCCATGTTTACGCTACCACAAATCAGAGTCGAGCAATTTGTCCGCTTCGATCAGGGCGCCGATGATGTGATAGGGCGTGCTGGCCGGCATATCATCCCCGACCGGCCGGCCCTCGCCGTCGAAATGCTCGATCCATCCGCCCGGCAATGGTACGGCGAAATGCTTGTCGAGCATCGCCCGCCCCGACAATTCGAGCGCCTCGTCGGCGCCTTCAAAGCCACGGGCCTTGGCCACACACGCCGCGCGGAACCACTCGTTCTGCATCCAGGTCCGGGTGGACATCTCCGTCGCGACGCCGATTTCATCCATCGCACTGATCAGGAGACCACTGTTCGGATTGATGCCGGTTCGCATGGCATTGCGGAACAGCGTCTCGGCGGCCGGACTGATTTCCTGCCCGCTCAGACGGGCATACTTGTCCAGCAACCAGACCCATTCGAACATGTGGCCCGGCTCGGCAACGGGTCCTTTTTGCTTGGAGATGCGTTTCAGGTCCTGCTCGAAGAACTCGAACAGCACTCCAAAACTTTCCGAGTAGAACCGCTGGTGGAAGAGCGCGTGAATTTCCGTGGCGCGCGCCAGGCCGCCCTTGCCGCCTGCCTGGCGGAAAATCATGAGCGCCTCGAAAAGGTGCATGTGGGGGTTCTGACGCCGCGGCAGATCGGGCGCTCCGACCGCCTCGATATAGCCGCCGGTTGGATGGCCCATGCGGGTATCAAGAAAGTCGATCAACTCGTCACAATCATCCAGATACCTGGCTTCACCCGTGACCTCTGCCAGCAAACTGGCCGCGAGCAGGATGAAGGCGTGATCATAGAGATCCCGGAGGTCTGAGATGATATGACCGCGGGAGTCGAGCAAATGGGCATAGCCACCGTCAGGGTGACGGGCGTGAGCTTGCAGATAGTCCCATCCGGACCGGGCTGCGGAGAGCCCGTCGCACCAGCCGCGCAGGTGGGCTCTGGCGAATGTGTAGATCTGACGGGCCTGAACACGAACACGACGGTTCGAATCCCTCAGCGGCTCACCGCTCCGGTCGAACGCCTCGAAAAAGCCGCCGGTCTCGGGATCGAGCGATTTCTCGCGCCAGAGCGGGAAGAATGATTGAACACCCCAGTCAGCCAGTGCCTTTACAGTGTCCATCCCTCTCCCCGATCTCAGTTGGACAATCAAGCGTTAGCCATGTCCTCGTCGGAAATGTCGAAATTTGCGTAAACATTCTGCACGTCATCGCAGTCTTCGAGCGCTTCCATCATCTTCATCAGGGTATCGACCTTGTCGCCGGGAACCTCGATCAGGTTCTGCGGCTTCCAGATGATCTTGGCCGAGGCCGGATCCTCGAACTGGCTGGACAGGGCGGCGACCACTTCCATCAGGTCCTCACGGGCGGTGAAGATGATGTGCTGGCCTTCTTCCTCCTCGTCGCCCTCTTCAGAGCTGACATCTTCGGCACCGGCTTCGATCGCCGCTTCCATCATGGTGTCTTCATCTGCCTTGGACAGCGGATAGCGGATTTCGCCGACATTATCGAACATGAAGGCGACCGATCCGGTCTCGCCCATATTGCCGCCATTCTTGGCGAAGGCCGTGCGAACCTCGGCCGCGGCGCGGTTCTTGTTGTCAGTGGAGACCTCGACAATCACGCCGATACCAGCCGGACCAAAGCCCTCGTACCGGATGTCCTCATACGTGTCCGCATCGCCGCCGGACGCCTTGTCGATGGCGCGCTGGATGTTGTCCTTGGGCATGGACTGACCCTTGGCGTTTGCCACGGCCAGGCGCAGTCGCGGATTGGCATCGGGATCCGGACCGCCCAGTTTCGCTGCGATCGCAATCTCCTTGGAGAGTCGCGAAAACAGCTTCGAACGCACGGCATCCTGGCGCCCCTTGCGGTGCTGGATATTTGCCCATTTGGAATGTCCGGCCATAGTACAATCCCTTTGTGTAACAGTCTTTGACCGCTTAATACCGGGTCCGCCATTCAATGGCTACCGAGTGTCCCACATTCGCTGCGGAGGCTACAACAGGTCGAGGCGACCTTCCTTGCGCAGCGCCTCCACCAGCTTCTTCACATCCTGATCATTGGCCATATCCGCGACGAGCACGGCGTCCTCGGTCGCCACGACCATTATGCGGTCGCAACCGATGACGCCGACACGCGCGCCGGTCGAGTAAACCAGGCTCCGCCGGCTATCGATGAGGTGGGCGTCGCCGATGGTGACATTGGCGGCTTCGTCCTTTTCAGACACATCCCAGAGGGACGACCAGGAGCCCACATCGGACCAGTCAAAGTCGGCCGGGACAACCGCCGCAAGCTCGGTTTTCTCCATCACGGCATAGTCGATGGAATCGGAGGGGCAGGACGCGAATGCATCCGCATCAAGATAGAGGATCTCTTTCTCCCGACGCGCGGCGCCAAGCGAACGCTCGCACGCGTCAAGAATCTCCGGCTGCAGCTTTTGCAGTTCCGACCGCATCGCGCTGGCGCGGAACAGGAAAATACCCGCATTCCAGTAATAGCGCCCACCGGACAGGAATTTGCGTGCCGTCGCCAGGTCGGGTTTTTCGGTGAAGGCCTCCACGCGATACCCCTCGCCTTGCGCGGCGCCGCGACGGATATAGCCAAACCCTGTCGACGGTCCGGTCGGTCGGATGCCGAAGGTGACAATACTGCCCGCCCTTGCGAGATTGGCGGCGCGTGACACCGTTACGCGGAAGGCCTCCTCATCCTTGATATGATGGTCGGCCGGCATCAGCAGCACTAGGGCGTCATCGCCATGCGCCTCGGCAACCAGGGCCGCAGACACCGCGGCAACCGCGGCCGTGTTGCGGGCCATTGGCTCCACGACGTAGGACACGGCACTTTTTTCGCGCCCCAGCAGGTCGCGCGCGCTGTCGAGCTGGTCCCCCCCGAGGACAATCACCGGGGGATGGAATGCGACCTCCTCGCCGTGCTGAGCCCGGCGAACCGTCGCCTCGATCATGGAGATGTCCGACACCAGGGCATGGACCTGTTTGGGGCGCGCCGCACGCGACAGAGGCCATAACCGTGTTCCAGCTCCACCGGACATGATGACGGGGACGATCTGGCTCATGAAATCTGCCTCATATTCATGGTTGGGCGGACACTCCCGGGGGACGCATTGAACAATGCTTCTGCCCCGGAGCGACAAGGATTTGTCAGAGACTAAGCATGACTCCTCGGCAAGGGGAACCGTTTCAGCGTGGACAGGCGGAGCATGTTCCGGTTCACTGCCCGGGCAAAGGGTTGGGGAACGTTATGCGAAATGGTCTTTATGTCTTCGGCGGCATCGGTGCATTGCTGGTGCTCTGGCTCCTCTGGCCGGCCCGGTTCGACCCCGCCTACTGGGACGAGCCTGAACCGCCGGCGCTGGAGGGCGTGCTCGAGCCACGCGGACGCCTCGCGGGGATCGAAGAAATCGGCCGCGGCCTGATTTCCAATTCCGAAGACGTCGCTATCGCACCAGACGGGTCAGTCTGGGCGTCCCAACATGATGGCAGTGTGGTTCGCCTCGCCGAGGACGGACAAGGTACCTGGCAGATCGCGGAACGCGTCAGTGTTTCCGGCTTGCCGGCCCTGGGACTGCAGTGGGATGCGCAGGGACGGCTGATCGTTGCGGCATCCGACGGCATGTACGCTGTCACGCCCGGCTCCACCGAGGTGGAAACCTTGACCACGACCGCGGGCGACCGACCGCTCGGTTTCGCCGATGATCTGGATATCGCCGATGACGGCATGATCTATTTCAGTGAGGCCAGCTGGAAGTGGGCGAACGACCCTCACTTGCGCACCTATGCCTACGACATGGCCGAGAACCGCCCCTATGGCGCTCTTGTGGCGCTGGACCCGGAAACGGGCGCGACTGAGATCCTTGTCGAGGATCTCTATTTCGCCAATGGCGTCGCCATGTCCGCGGATCAACAATCAGTGTTCGTCCTAGAGTCCTATCGCTACCGTCTCTCGCGGTATTGGCTGGCCGGACCGCGCGCCGGCGAGTTCGAGGTCGTGGCCGACAATCTTCCGGGCATCCCGGACGGCGTTCTCGGCGACGGCGAGGGCCGTCTCTACATCGCCATGGACACGCAGCGCGTCCCGCTGCTGCGCTTCCTGCACCGCAATCCGTTTCTCACACGCATGATCACCAAGTTTCCCGACAATGTCTGGATCCAGGCCGGCGCACCGCGCGCCTTTGTTCTCGTGCTGAACGAGGATGGCGAATATCTGGACAGCTTCCACGATCCCGATGGCCGTTTCGGATTGCTGGCCAACGCCGTGCCGGATGACAACGGCAATCTCTGGCTCGGCTCGCTGACCGAGGGCGTCATCGGCCGGATGCCGATCCCGACCGAACCGGACAACTAGCGCTGATTGTGGCTGCGCTGGATTTCACTCATGATCCACTCATAGGTGATTTCCATTCCCTGGCGCAGGGATTGTGACGGAGCCCAACCCAGCTTCTCCTCGATCAGCCGGTTATCCGAGTTGCGCCCCCGCACGCCCAGCGGGCCGGGAATATTGCGGATATTCACCGACTTGCCGGAGATATCGATGACCATCCGTGCGAGGTCATTGATCGAGATCATTTCCTCCGAGCCGATATTGACCGGGCCTTCGAAATCGGAGCGCAAGAGCCGGATCGACCCTTCAAGACACTCATCAATGTAGAGGAAAGAACGCGTCTGGAGGCCGTCACCCCAGACCTCGATTTCGCCGCCGTCGGCGGCAAGGCCGACTTTGCGGCACATCGCGGCAGGCGCCTTTTCCTTGCCCCCCTCCCAGGTCCCCAGCGGACCGAAGATGTTATGGTATCGCGCGACCCGGCATTGCATGCCGTGATTGCGGTTATAGGCAAGGTAGAGACGCTCGGAGAACAGCTTTTCCCAGCCATACTCACTGTCCGGATTGGCCGGGTAGGCACTGTCTTCGGCACAGTTGGGGTTATCCGGATCCAGCTGATTGTGCTCGGGATACATGCAGGCAGATGAGGAGTAGAAAACCCGTTTGATATTCCGCTTGTGGCACGCATCGAGGACATTGAGATTGATGGTGGCCGAATTGTGCATGACATTGGCGTCGTTTTCGCCGGTAAAGATGTACCCGGCCCCGCCCATATCGGCGGCCAGCTGATAGACCTCGTCGAAGCGCCGGTCGACCACATCCCGGACAACACTTTGTTCCCGCAGATCGCCAATCAGAAAATCATCCGCCTGCGTCTCGGCATGTTCATGAAATTTCAGATCCACGCCACGGACCCAGAAGCCTTCATCCTTCAGTCGCTTGACCAGATGTCCGCCGATGAATCCACCTGCGCCACACACTAATGCGGTTTTTTGAGCCATGGCCCCCTCCCCCAAGATGCGTCCCAGCACATCAAGGGATAAAACCCGGGCAAGGCGAGAGTTGGGCAGAAAATTGGGCGTTTGACGGCCCAGCCAGCGGCTCAGGCCGGCATTTGCGGGGCCAGCTTGCCGCCGGCGCGTATCGGCGAAATCGACTGGGCCAATCCACCGGGGCCGGTTTCCACCATCACGCCACACAGGGTGGCCTCTCCGGTCGCCGGCTCGAACCGAGACGTGCGCATCCGCGTGGTGAAGCGCCGGACCGGCTCTTCCTTGTCCATGCCGATCACGCTGTCGTAATCGCCACACATGCCCGCATCGGTCTGATAGCCCGTCCCTCCCGGCAGGATCCGCGCATCCGCTGTCGGGATGTGGGTGTGGGTTCCGACAACCAGACTGGCTCGGCCATCACAGAAGACACCCATGGCGTTCTTTTCGCT
>JAYZXG010000148.1:0-2546 GCA_036141435.1 Pseudomonadota bacterium
TCCAGGCCGGGCCGGTGGCTGCATGTGCAGTCTCGGCGGGTGCATCGCCCATGGCCGCAAAGAAATTGCGCCAGCTTTCCGGAACCGAGAACGGGTCCTTGGAGTAGGCGGCGGCCATCTGTTCGAGATAGAGGGCGTTGGCGCCCTGCAGGAATGACGTGTCCAGGAAAGCCTGGTTTTCGGAAGATCGGTTGTTGTCAGACATTGGGGGGAAGACCTGAGTCAGGAGTGTGTCTGGAGTGGGCGTAAGCCCATATGGTTAAAAAAGGAGATATGCCCCTTTTGCAACAAACAGAAGGTTTGCGCGCCGGTCTGCTGACAAGAAGGTGACAGTTGATGTTGGTGGTGGGGTCGAACTTTCGGCAATCAGATGACGCATAGCCGTGTGGACCACACGCTGAGCGAGCGATAGGCTTCTTAGATGATCTTCCCGCACGCCTTTAATCCGAAGTTGAGCCAGTATGCTCTGACGCCGTTCGGCAGAACGGCGCCGCTCGACGTGGCGGGCCGCAAGGTGCTCGGTATCACGGATTTGACGGCGTCGACGGCGATCTATGTCAACATCACGGCCTGGATGACAGCGGCAGGGTTTGTTTTGTTCCTGGTGCTTGCCGTGTCCGAATTCTTCGGTTTGGTAGACATATCCGGTATTGGCAGCGCAGCAGAGCCGTTCAAGTGGGCTGTGGTTCTGGCGGCCTTGTTTTTCTACATGCTCGGGCCCTACGCTTCTTTGATGTGGCAGATCCGGCGGTTGCATGATCTTGGACAAAGCGGTGGTTACGTGCTTGTCCCGGTGGCGTTCTGGATCGGGCGCCCTCTAGCAATTGCGGCCGCGATTGGGCTGATGCTCGGATTGGATTTTGTCATGGATGAGCACGCTGCAGGGGTTCCCAGCCTGATGCGGGCGGCCGTGGGTTTGTTTTGTGGACTGGCCACGGTCGCGATGTACGAAGGATTTGTTTTTGCGCGGCACAAACGTGCCTGGTATCGCGACGTGATCACCGCACCGGGTCAGGCCGGTATGAATCGATTTGGTCCGGCACCAAACTAATAGCCGCGCCCGGAAGACCGAGCGCGGCTTTTTGTTTCGTTCCTCCCCTTCAGGGGAAATCGGTTGCCCTTGAGCAGGTCTTCCAGCGTGACGCCGAGGCGTGCCGGAGACGGGGAGACGCGGATGCCCGCGGCTTCCATGGCTGCGATCTTGTCTTCTGCGCCGCCCTTGCCGCCGGAGACGATGGCGCCGGCATGGCCCATCGTGCGGCCCGGAGGTGCCGTGCGGCCGGCGATGAAGCCGACGGTCGGCTTGGAGCGGCCCTTCTTGGCTTCGTCAGCTAGGAATTGTGCGGCGTCTTCCTCGGCAGAACCGCCGATCTCACCGATCATGATGATGGACTCGGTCTCGTCGTCGGCGAGGAATTTCTCCAGCACGTCGATGAATTCCGTGCCCTTGACCGGGTCACCGCCGATACCGACCGCAGTGGTCTGGCCGAGGCCAACCTGGGAGGTCTGGTAAACCGCTTCATAGGTGAGCGTGCCGGAGCGGGAGACCACGCCGACCGAGCCCTTCTTGAAGATGGAGCCCGGCATGATGCCGATCTTGCACTCTTCCGGCGTCAGGATGCCCGGGCAGTTCGGACCGAGCAGCATGGAGCTGGATTTCTCCAGCTTGGCTTTCACCTTGACCATGTCCATGACCGGAATGCCTTCGGTGATGCAGACGATGAACGGGATCTCGGCGTCGATCGCCTCGATGATCGCTGCACCAGCGCCGGCCGGAGGAACATAGATCACGGACGCGTCGGCCCCGGTGGCTTCCCGGGCTTCACCCACGGAAGTGTAGATCGGCAGCTCGGCAGAGCTTTCCAGTCCGGAGGACCAGGTCGTGCCGCCCTTTTTCGGGTGCACGCCGGCGACCATCTTGGTGCCGTAGTATTCCAGCGCCTGTTCCGTGTGGAAGGTGCCGGTTTTACCGGTCAGGCCCTGAACGATGATCTTGGTGTCTTTATTGACGATCACAGACATTATTCAGCCCCCTTCACAGCGGCGACGATCTTCTGTGCGGCATCATCGAGATCGTCAGCGGCGATCACGTTGAGGCCGGAATTGTTGATGATGTCCTTGCCCAGCTGGACATTGGTGCCTTCGAGGCGAACCACCAGCGGAACCTGAAGGCCGACCTCTTTCACCGCAGCGACAACGCCTTCGGCGATGATGTCACAGCGCATGATGCCACCGAAGATATTCACCAGAATGCCTTTGACGTTCGGGTCGGCGGTGATGATCTTGAAGGCTGCGGTGACCTTTTCCTTGGTCGCACCGCCTCCGACATCGAGGAAGTTGGCCGGCTCTGCGCCATACAGCTTGATGATATCCATCGTCGCCATGGCCAGACCTGCGCCATTGACCATACAGCCGATATTGCCGTCCAGCGCGACATAGGCGAGGTCGTATTTGGACGCTTCGATTTCCTTGGCGTCTTCCTCGGTCTCGTCGCGCAGTTCCATGATGTCGTCATGGCGGAAGAGGGCATTGCCGTCGAAGGAGAC
>JAYZXG010000149.1:0-6148 GCA_036141435.1 Pseudomonadota bacterium
GCCGTTCCGAGATCGAGCCGATTTCACAGACCGCCATGGCGATCTGGTCGGCGGCGAACGCTACCGGTTCGGCGTGGAAATTGCCGCCGGAAATCGCGTCGCCCTCTTTCGAGAAAACCAGCGGATTATCGGTGACCGCATTGGCTTCGGTCTGAAGGGTCTCACCGGCCTGGCGAAGAACACCCAACACCGCACCCATGACCTGGGGCTGACAGCGCAGGCAGTACGGATCCTGGATTTTCTCACAACCGGTATGGCTGTCGAGGATCTGCGAACCCTCGAGCAGGCCGCGCAAGGCAGCAGCCGCATCGATCTGCCCCTGATGGCCTCGCAGCGCATGAATGCGCGGATCAAAAGGTGCGACAGAACCCTTGGCCGCATCGACCGAAAGCGCGCCAGAGAGCAGCGTATTCCTGTAGGCGTTCTCCGCTTCAAACAGGCCCGCCAGCGCCAGTGCCGTTGAACACTGTGTGCCGTTGAGCAAGGCGAGGCCTTCCTTCGGCCCCAGCTGAACCGGTTCGAGACCCGCCTTGGCCAGCGCCTCGGCAGCAGGCAATCGTTCACCCTTGCAGAAAGCCTCACCGGAACCGATCAGCGCGGCGGACATATGCGCCAGCGGCGCAAGGTCGCCGGAAGCGCCCACCGAACCGCGCGCCGGAATAACCGGCAGGACATCGGCCTTCAGCATGGCCTCCAGTGCCTTGATCGTTGACCAGCGAATGCCCGAGGCACCACGCGACAGGCTGGAAATCTTCAGGCTCATCAATAGCCGGGTGACATCACGGCCCAGCGGTTCACCGACACCGGCGGCGTGGGAGAGGACCAGACGTTCCTGCAGGACAGCCAGCTCATCATCGGCGATGCGCGTCTGGGCCAGCTTGCCGAAACCGGTATTGAGGCCATAGACCGCTCTGCCGGAAGCGATCAGGTCTTCCACCGTCTTCGCCGACGCATCGACACCCGTTTTGGCGCTGTCTGAAAGCACGACCTCGCCACCGCGATAGATCTGGCGCCAGTCTGCCAGCGTCATCTGGCCCGGTTGGATGAGCACCGTCATTACACCCACTCTCCTTCAAGGATGCGACCATGCAGCGGTCGCCGTCCGATCCATTGCACCAGCTCGGCCGGGCGTTCGATGTCCCACACAGCCAGATCCGCGATCTTGTCGGCTTCAATTGTTCCAAGCGTGTCAGCCATGCCCAGCGCCCGCGCCGCCTCGCGCGTCATGCCGGCAACCGCCTCCTCGACCGTGAAGCCGAACAGCGTGCAGGCCATGTTGGCCGCCGTCAGCAGCGAGACCATGGGCGAAGAGCCCGGATTGCTGTCAGTCGACACCGCCATGGGAATGCCCAGCTCGCGCATGCGCTCGACCGGCGGCTTCTGGGTCTCGCCAATCGAATAGAAGGCGCCCGGAAGGATGACGGCGACAGTCCCCGCTTTCGCCATCGCCTGCAGCCCCTCCTCGCTCGTGTATTCAACGTGATCAGCCGAGAGCCCGCCGAACTCGGCCACCAGGCGTGCCCCGCCGGTGTCAGACAGCTGGTCCGCGTGCAGTTTGACCGGCAAGCCTGCGGCCTTGGCAGCGATGAACAGTCTACGGGTTTCCTCGGGCGAAAAGGCAATGCCTTCGCAATAGGCATCAACAGCGTCGGCCAGCCCTTCCTGGGCCGCCTGGCGCACCAGCGGGATGCAGACCTCATCGATATAAGCGCCAGACCGACCCTGGTATTCCGGCGGGATGGAATGCGCGGCCAGCAAGGTTGGTGAAACCCGCATGCCCGAGGCGATACCGGCGCCACGGGCAGCTTTCAGCATGGTCAGCTCGCTTTCGATGGTCAGGCCATAACCCGACTTGATCTCGACCGTGCCCACGCCCTCCTCGGCCAGCGACTCAAGGCGTCGCAGGGCGGCTGCCGCCAGCTGGGCGGAATTCGCTTCGCGTGTCGCGGTAACGGTCCGGGCGATACCGCCGCCGGACCTGGCAATCTCCGCATAACTTTCGCCCGCCAGCCGGCGCTCGTATTCGTCGGAGCGATCGCCGGCGAATACCAGGTGAGTGTGGCAATCGATCAGTGCTGGCGTGACCCAGCGCCCCTCCAGCGAATGCGTATGGGTGAATTGTGCAGGCGCGTCGCGGCGCTCCCCAACCCAGGCGATCCGGTTTCCGGTAATGGCAATCGCGCCGTCCTCGATAACACCATAGGGCGTCTTCCCGGGAACCATGCTAGCGATGCGGGCGTCAGTAATCAGAGTTTCGGTGCGCATGAGCGTTCGGCGTGTTGGGGGTTCGCAAACCCATTTTTGTATATACAATTAAACAAGGCTGGAGATTCTTGTCCAGAGGCAGGACTGAAACATGACCGGATTCTTCTTCGAACACGCACTCCTTCCCGACGGCTGGGCACGCGATGTGCGCGTGCGTGTCGACCCGGACGGGCAGATCGAGCATTGCACGACCAACACCCGGCCCGCAGATGGAGACACGCGTCATGACCATGCACTGCCCGGCATGGCCAATCTTCACAGCCACGCCTTTCAACGCGGCATGGCGGGACTGTCCGAACGACGCGGCACCAGCGATGACAGCTTCTGGACATGGCGCGAAGTCATGTACGCGTTCAACGACCACCTCACGCCGGATGATGTGGAGGCCATCGCCGCCCTGGCCTATTGCGAGATGCTGGAAACCGGTTTCACCAGTGTCGGAGAATTTCACTATCTGCATCATGACCGCGATGGATCGCCCTATGCCGATCTCGCGGAGATGGCTGGCCGGATCTGTGCCGCGGCGGAAACCAGCGGGATCGCACTCACGCTTCTTCCGGTTTTCTACCGCTGGGCCGGTTTTGGCGACCAGGTCACGCATGAGGGCCAGAGACGGTTCTTCAATGACCCTGACCGATATGCCGCCCTGCTGGAGGCCAGCCAGCCGCATACCAGACAGGCACCTTTCGCCCGCCTTGGTGTCGCGCCGCACTCGCTGCGCGCAGCCAACCTCGAGGACCTTCAATGGCTGGCAGCGTTGAGACCCGCAGATCCCGTCCACATCCACATCGCCGAACAAACCCGTGAAGTAGAGGATTGCCTCGCGGCCCATGGGCGCCGTCCGGTTGATCTGCTCTGCGACACCGTCGCGCTGGACCAACGCTGGTGCCTGGTCCATGCCACGCACATGAATGACGAGGAGACCCGCACCGTCGCGCGATCAGGCGCGGTCGCAGGCTTGTGTCCGCTGACCGAGGCCAATCTCGGTGATGGTGTTTTCCCGGCCGATGACTATCGGCGTGCCGGTGGCCGGGTGGGCATCGGGTCCGACAGTCACATCCGCATCGACTTGCCCGAGGAATTGCGACTGCTGGAATATGGACAACGGCTCATTCGGCGCCAGCGCAATGTGCTGGCCGACCCCGGCGCACATCTTGGTCAGTCGCTGTATCAATCCTGTGCCCGTGGCGGCGGCGCGGCGCTGGGCCAGAACAGCGGCCAGATTGCCGTCGGCATGCGCGCTGATTTCGTGACGCTCGACGTCAACGCCAGTGCCCTCTTTGCACGGCAAGAGGAGACACTCCTCGACAGCTGGACATTCGCCGGGAGTGGACGTCAGGTTGATTGCGTCTATGTCGGAGGGGAGCAGGTTGTTGCACAGGGCCGCTGTCTGGCCGGTGAGGACATCCGACAGCGGTATGCCCGGTGCATGGCCGCGTTGATGCGAAGGGTTGGAAACTGATGGTGGACACTTGGCAGCGGAAATTGTCGCTGGACGGTCGCGGCGCGGTCTACGAACAGATCAAGCGCGCCCTGACCCGGCCAATCCGGGGCGGCGCCTGGAAGTCCGGCGATCGCATTCCCGGCGAGGAGGAACTCGCCGAACATTTCCAGATTGCGCGCATGACCGTGAACCGGGCTTTGCGCGAACTCGCTGATGAAGGCCTGGTTGTCCGCAAAAGACGTGCAGGCAGTTTTGTAGCCCCGCCGCCCGCGCCTGCCGCCATGCTCGAGATCGTCGACATGTCGAAACTGATCCCGGCACGCGATCAGTCCTATCGATACCAGATCCTGGGTTCTGATATTATCGACGCGGATGCCGGCCTGATGGCGCGCTTCGAACTGACCCGCCCCTCGCGCTTGCGCCAGGTCACCTGCCTGCATTTTGCCGACGAGGTTCCGGTCGAACTGGAAGAACGCTGGATCAACCTGACCGTCCTGCCGGAAGCGCAGGACGAGGCCTTCGATGCCATGCCCCCGGGTGCATGGCTGCTGAACAAAACGCCCTGGACCCAGGCGGAACACACGATCTCAGCGAAAAACGCCGACCGCGACACAGCGGGACACCTGCAGATCGACAGTGGTGACGCCTGCCTCATCCTCGAGCGCCGGACCTTTCTGGAACAGCGCGTCGTCACGCTGGCACGCCTGACTCATCCTGGCGATCGCCATGCGTTGACCGAACGCTTTTCGCCGGGCTAGCGACGGAATTCCGTTCCATCCGCGTTGAAGCGGATGGAGGGGTTGGTCATGTTTCGAGTTGTAGTGATTTACGTGCTCCTGGGCGCTGGACTTCTTGTCTTGCCTGATCCGGGCGCAGGTGCGAGCAAACAGGTGGACGCGACGGCGCCAGCAGCTTTCTGCCCGGCGGGCCCGCTACCCGACCCGCCAGAAAAACCCTCAATTTCTAATCGAATGTCGCGCGCTTGATAGAGCCCCGGTTAGCCGCCTGCCGAGAGATGGCTCGCTCATTTATTACCGCGAATTAAAGATGAGTCCCGATTAGCGGCCTCCACAGCTAGTCTCGACTCATCTAGGAGCGTCCCGATTATGCGCACACTGATTATCTACACCGCCGTTGCAGGCGCACTCTATTTCGTCCCGACCAATCAGGAAGGGCACGCCGCGCCTGCAAGTGACGCGAAGATCGACTACCAGGTCGCATGCGTGGAT
Source organism: Pseudomonadota bacterium (assembly GCA_036141435.1). Classification (GTDB taxonomy): domain Bacteria; phylum Pseudomonadota; class Alphaproteobacteria; order Caulobacterales; family Maricaulaceae; genus Maricaulis. The sequence continues at coordinate 4,939 of JAYZXG010000149.1, forward strand.
GCGCTGCCCGAGCGGTCAACACCGCACATGGTCGAGGGCGAGAGCTCACTGCGCTATTGCGAGTGATCTACTTGTTCTGAGCGCGTACGGCGTGTCGCTTGCGCAAGACGGCGACGACATCGTCGAGGCTCAGATCCCGCGATTCCAGCAACACCATCAGGTGGAAAATCAGGTCCGCGGCTTCTCCGGCCAGCTCGGACTTGCTTTCCGACACGGCGGCCATGGCCACCTCGACGCCCTCCTCACCCACTTTCTGGGCCGGCTTTTTCGGCGCGCGTGCGAGCAGGTCCCCGACATAGGAGTTCTTCGGCTTTTCCTTGCGGCGCTTTTTGATAATGGCGCGCAGATGCGCCAGGAAACCTAATCCCGGCGCAGGGTCATCGCCGAAACACGTCACAGTACCGGTATGGCAAGCGGGCCCTTTCGGGCGCACTTCAACCAGCAGTGTGTCGCCGTCACAGTCCGGCGCCATCTGGACGAGTTTGAACGTATTCCCGGAGGTTTCGCCCTTCTTCCAGATCCGCCGCTTGGTGCGGCTGTAAAAATGCACCTTGCCGGTGTCCTGTGTCAGCGCGACGGCCTCGGCATTCATGTAGCCGAGCATGAGAACCTGGCGGGTCGCCACATCCTGGATAATCGCCGGGATCAGGCCGTCGACCTTGTCCCAGTTGAGGTTTTCAGCGTTGATCATGGCCGAATGCCCAATCCTTCATCAATCAAATAGGACTTCAGATTTCCTATATTGATCAGCCCCTTGTGAAAGACGCTGGCAGCCAGCGCACCATCCACATTGGCCTGATTGAAGACAGTTTTGAAGTGTTCTTTTCTGCCCGCACCGCCCGAAGCGATCAAAGGTGTGGAACACAGCGCCCGCGCAGCCGAGAGCTGCTCGATATCATAACCATCACGCACCCCGTCCTGATCCATGCAATTGAGCACGATCTCCCCGGCCCCGCGGTCCACAACTTCACCGATCCAGTCCAGCGTGCGACGGTTGGCGCGCTGGGTCTTGTCCGGGTCGCCCGTGAATTGATGAACGCTCCACTCCCCGTCGATCTCGCGGCTGTCTATCCCGACCACGACGCACTGGGAGCCGAACTCCGCGGCGAGCATGTCGACAAGCTGGGGATTTTGCAGAGCGGGTGTGTTGATCGAGATCTTGTCTGCGCCGGCGAAAAGCCGGGCGCGGGCATCGTCGACGCTCTTGATC
>JAYZXG010000150.1:0-9611 GCA_036141435.1 Pseudomonadota bacterium
TGCACGCGGCAGATCGGTCCGCGGCTCTGCGCAGCCGGTCAGGTCATAGTCAGCACTGCCACCACCAACCGCAAACCCGCCTACGGAATTGATGCACGGAACCACGACATCGGTGGAGCCACCCAGATAGACCGCATCATCGGCGATGGAGTTGGACATCACCTCGCACTCGATCATGGCGATATTGGAACTGCCGGAGAAATTGATGGCACGGCTTCCCTCGGGGCTCAGCGCGAGGATGCAGGCGTCAGCAGCCTCCTCATAAGTCGCCACGGCGCGCACGGAGAAGGTCACGGCCCCGTCGAAAAAGATCTGGGAGAAGAGGCGGGGCACGGTGTGGTCGATATTCACTTCCATCGAGCGGGTATTGCGATAGAGGCCGGCCGTCGGCGGTGAGTTTGCCGCCAGCGTCGCGAAAGCGGGGTCGAATTCGTGCAGCAGGGCCTCGTCCTCGGCTTCCTGGTAGGCCTGCGCCTTGGGCTCGCTATTGCGCAGCGACACTGCACCCGCATAGGCGGCCATGTCGGCCGTGGTCTGAAGCTGCCGTTGCTGGAGCTGCCAGTAGCCTGCCTCCAGTCCAAGACCTGCGGACCCCACGAGCACAGGCAGGCAGAGGGCGAACAGCACCGTCGTATTGCCGCGCCGGTCCGCCGTGAACCGGTGCCACCGGTTGTGGATGTTCCGCAGGATACGCATGCCGCCATTTGAACACGCAGATCTTGGAAAGGCGTATAATCGCACAGCCAATTTTGGCTAAAGTTTTAGAGACTTAACCAGTGAGTTTGACAGCGCCCATCCGCAACTTATTCGCGAAAATTCTCATAAATATCTCTGTTGCGCGTAACGGCGTTTTAAGAGGCTTGCTGTAAGCACACGACAGGAAAGCCTGTGTGTGGACACGTAAAATGGCCCGAGTGGTGGATTGGATTCGCGATTTCTGGAGAGATCGTCGCGGCAATGTCGCGATGATCTTCGCCCTGTCCTTGCTACCCGTAACCGTCTTGTCCGGTGGGGCCGTGGACTTTTCCCAGGCCATGAATGCCCGCACCCGCCTGTCGCAGGCACTGGATGCTGCGGCACTGGCGGTGGGCGTCAACCCGACCATTTCCGACGAGGATGCGCTGGACATCGCGCGCGACTTCATCTCCGCGAATTATCCGGGTCGCGAACTGGGCGATGTCATGAACGTCCAGGTTTCGATGAACAATGAATCCGACACCGTCTCGGTCACGGGACAGGCCAGGGTCGAGACCATCATCCTGGGCCTGATCGGGATCAACTACATCACCGTGAACTGGGAGACCGAGGTCCAGCGCGCCCGCTCGCGCCTGGAACTCGTCATGGTGCTCGACAATACCGGATCGATGAGCGGTTCCAGGATCTCCAGCCTGCGCGACAGCGCCGAATTGCTGACCGAGATCCTGCATGAAGCCGCTGAACAGCCCGGCGATGTTCGCATTGGCCTGGTGCCGTTTGCGGCGACGGTGAATGTCGGTACCCAGTTCGAGCGCGCCTGGTGGATGGACCCCAACGGCGACAATCCGGATCACGGCGACTGGTCAGGCAGCAGCAATGCCAATCACTGGGACCTGTTCGACCAGATGCGTTACGAGAGCTGGGACGGCTGTGTCGAAGCACGTGCCATCCCGATGGATATCGACAATACACCGCCCTCGCCCGGCAGTCCGTCGACGCTCTTTTTCCCGTATTTCGCGCCGGATGAACCGGACAATGACAGTGACTACCGCAACAACTATCTGCGCGACGGCACACGCGGAACCTATACCCGTCGCCTGGAACGCCTGCGCAAATACAGTAACGGGGTCGTGCGCGATGATTACGGCCCCAATATGCGCTGCACCACGACACCGATCACAGCGCTGACCTCGTCGGCCTCGACCATCAATACCGCGATCGGTCGGATGGGTGCGAGTGGCACCACCAACATCCCTCAGGGTGTGGGCTGGGGCATCCGCGTCATTTCTCCGGAAGAACCGTTCACGGAAGGCACCAGCTGGGATGATCGCGACGTGATCAAGGCCATGGTGATCCTGACCGATGGTGAAAACGTCATGTCGGGTCGATCGACCGATCTGCGCTCGGACTATGGTGCTTATGGCTTTTCCCGCTTCGGTCGCCTGGGCACCACGTCCAGCAGCTCATCCACCCTGCGCAGCCGCCTCAACGGGCGCCTGACGGCCGCCTGTGACGAAGCCAAGCGCCTGGGCATCCGTGTCTACACGATCACCTTCCAGGTCAATTCGTCATCCACGCGCAACCTCATGCAGGCATGCGCATCCAATCCGAGCCTGTATTTCGACTCGCCGTCCAGCTCTGCGCTGCGGGATGCTTTCGAGATGATCGCGGGTGATCTGACCAATCTGCGCCTGTCGCGCTAGCCGGCCTCGTCCTCGATCTCTTCGTCCTGGCTGGGAATGGCCAGCAGTTCGAGCGTGAAGATCAGGGCCTCGTTCGGACCGATCGGGCCGCCCGGCGTGCCGCGCTCGCGATACCCCAGCGACGGGTCGACATAGAGCTCCCACTCCTCGCCCACGCGCATCATCGGCAGGGCCTCGACCCAGGCCGGGATCAGCCGGTCAGAGGGGAAGGTCACCGGATCGCCCAGCGCATAGCTGTCGTTGAACGCCTCGCCATTGGGATGCAGGCCGCGATAGTGAACGGTGACCAGATCACCGGAAACCGGGGACGCCCCCTCCTGGCTGGCCCGGCGGATCCGATACAGGAGGCCGCTCTCGGTCTCGTAGACACAGGCACTCTCGCGCACCAGTTCGAGATAGGTCTCGGACTGCTCGGCATTGGTCTGGGGATTGCGCTCGGTCGGATCAAAACCGGCCAGGGTGACGAAACCGGCATCGCGATCGAATTCGCAATTGCGCTGTTCGGCGAGATCGCCCTCGAAACGCGTGCCACCCGAACAGGCCGCGAGGGCCAGTGCCATGGCAGATACAGTCAGGAAACGCATGCTCATCCTTCTCTCCCCTATTCCGGTTCAGCCGCATTGCGCGCGATAATCGAGACGCGCCAGCCATTCTCCGCCTGCAGATAGGTCTGCGCCGCGGCAGTGATATCTTCCACGGTAATGCTCTCATAGTCCGACTGCAGCGTGCGAATGCGCTCGAGGCGATTGGCATCGCGCCAGGAGCCGGACAGCCAGGCCATCCAGGAACCGTTGTTCTGGTAGGCTTCCTCGATCTGCTCCAGCAGCGGCCGGCGCGCGCGCAGCATCTCGTCTTCGCTGATATCACCACGGGCCATGGCCGCAGCCAGCTCATCCACGGCCGCATAGGTCTGGGCCAGGTTCTCGACGCTGACATCCACACCCACCCAGAGATAGCCGTAATCCGGGTAAACGTCGGACGAGACGTCGGAATTGAAGGCCGAATAGGTCAGACCGTCCTGCTCGCGCAGGCGCTCGGTGAGTTTGAGGTCGAACACGGCACGCAGCAGGCTGATGGTCCGGTCGAGACGGGTATCGCTGCTGTCGATGGTCGGCCAGTAGGTGTTGACCATGGCCTGGTTGGCCTGGCCGTTATGGCGCAGAACGACGGGCCGGTCATTGGGCTCCGGGAACGTGACCTGGCGTGCCTCATCATAACGCGGCCAGCTGTCGGCGCGGGGCGGCAGCGCCCCGAAGGTCTGGCTCAACGCGTCGAGAACCGCGTCCTCCGGAATATCACCGACAATGGTGATCTCGATCGGCGAGGTCGTAAGCGCATTGGTCAGGAAGCCCTGGATGGCCGGCATGTCGATCTCGGCCAGCTCGGCGCTGGACGGGTTGCCATACCGGGCATCACCGCTGCGCAGCATGCGGGCGACCTTGGCCTGCAGCACGCCGGTCGGCGACGAATAGAAATTACGACGAACTTCCGGCGCCACCGCCTGGAAGCGGGCCAGCCCCTCCGGACGCCAGCCCGGATCGGTCATGTAAGCCGCGAACAGCTGCAACTGGGTCAGGAAGTCATCCGGTGTCGTGCTGGCGGAGAACTGGAAGAACTGGTCGCCAACACCGAAATTCAGACCTACATCCCGTCCGGCAAGGACCCGGCCCAGCTCGTCGAAAGAATGCTCGCCCAGCCCGGACTGGACAAACACGGCCCCGGCGACAACGTCGACGGCCGGCAAGGCCCGCGGCTCCAGCGAACCGGCACCGAAATTGACCCGTACATTGACTCGCTCATCGCTGAAGTCGGTGTATTTATAGGTCAGTGCGACACCATTCTCGAAGCGTACCCGGACCACATCGAGATCATCGATCTCGGTCCGCTCCGCAACGACACCGGCAGCGCCGAAATCGGTATAGGCGAACTGAGAGGTACCGGTTTCGACCGGCGGATCAACCGGCACGTCGGCGCTGAGCTCCCAGGCATTGCGAAGGCGCAATTGCGCATCATCGATTTCCTGAGAACTGGCCATGAAGACCAGCGGCTCGACCCCGTCCCACTGGGCGCGGAAGGCGGCGTTCACGGCATCGACCGTGATGTTGGGCAGGTTCTCGCGATAGCGTTCCAGCGCCGATTGCGGTGTCGTGAAGACCATGTCGCTGCGCCACATCGACCAGATGGAGTCGGCCAGGGACGAGCTGTAGCGGGTCGACGCCTGGTCCGCGGCGGACTCAAGGGCGCTGATCTGGTTGGCCAGCTGTTCGTCCAGCTCAGCCTGGGTAAAGCCGTGCTCGAGGGCCCGGCGCAATTCCTGTTCGACGACAGCGAGGCCTTCCTCCCAGCGGTCCGGTGAGGATACCGCCAGCACGCTGGCGCGGTCGGCGATCTCGAAACTGGTGGTGTGCGACACCTGGGCCTGCAGCAGTGGTGACACGCCGGAGCTGACAATGGTGTCAAAACGGCGGCTCAGCATGGAGTCGCCGAGGCCCGCCAGATTGTTCTGGAAACGTGCGTCGCGGCTGTCGCTGCGCGGTGTCGCCGGGCGCACGGCATCCACTGTCAGGATAGTGAAGACTTCCGGATCGTAGAAATAGCCGACAGAGAAAGGCCGGCCCGGCTCGACGGAACCGACCTGCGGATCGGGACGCGGGTCCTCCGGCTGTTCCCAGTCCGCGAACCGCTCGCGGATCCGCGACTCAACCTCGGCCACATCAATATCGCCGGTCACCACCAGCATGGCCCGACCGGGAATGTAGAAATTCTCGTAGTAGTCCACGAACTGTTCGCGCTGAGCGGTCTCGATGACGTCCGGCACGCCGATCGGGTCACGCTCGGTCACCAGCGTACCGGGATAGCGGAACCGGTTGAGGGCGCTGTTCCAGCGCTGGATGGGCGTATCCCGGAAGCGGGCTTCGGACAGGATAACCCCGCGCTCGCGGTCAATGGCCTCGATGTCCAGCGTCAGTTCGCTGGCGGTTTCGCGCATCAGGAAGAGCGCTGTGTCGAGGGTCTCGAGATCGGCTTCCGGCAGATCAAGCTGGTAGCCAACCGTCTCGTAACCGGTGAAGGCATTGGTATCGGGACCGAATTGCAGACCAAAACGCTCCAGCAAGGCGACCATGTCGCCTTCTTCCATATTGGTGGAGCCATTGAAGGCCATGTGTTCGATGAAATGCGCCAGACCGCGCTGGTCCTCGGCTTCCGCCAGGGATCCGATATTGAAAACGAGGCGCACCGCCGCGACGTTTTCCGGCGTCGAATTGGGCATGATCGCGAACCGCATGCCGTTGTCGAGCTGGCCATACCGCACCGCCGGGTCGACCGGAAGGTCACTGGCTTCATGGGCGAAAACGACGTCGCTGACCGGCTCAACCGGATCCGCCGCCGGCTGGCAGGCCGCAAGCACGAGGCAGCTCAGCGAGGCCAGCAGGCCGGTTTTCAGAATTCGGTTCATCGGTGACCCTTTCTCGGGAAGTATTTCGTCACAACTAGGCCCGCCCCCGCGGCCTGTCGAATGAAATCGCTGAAAGGCGCTGTCAGGCCGCGCTTTCCTCTTCGGGGTCGTGTTCGGCCACCCAGTGGCCCGGGGATACCTCGATCAATTGCGGCCGGTACTGCTCCGCATCCGGATCATCGACCATCTTGGACTTCATGAACCGCAGCTGTGCGCGCGTATCCATTGGCGATGGCAACTCGCCGTCCAGTTTCAGACGTTCGCGGGTCTTCTCGACCTCCGGATCCGGAACCGGCACCGCGGAAATCAGCGCCTTGGTGTAGGGATGACGCGCATCCGTGTAGATCTGGTCGCGGTCTGCCATCTCCACCACACGGCCCAGATAGAGGACCATGACGCGGTGGGAAATCTCGCGCACCACGGACAGGTCGTGCGAGATGAAGATCATCGCCAAACCCATTTCCTGCTGCAGCTTGATCAGCAATTCGACAATCTGCGCCTGGATCGATACGTCCAGCGCCGACACTGCCTCGTCGCAGATCACCAGTTTCGGCTTGAGGATCATGGCACGGGCAATACCCACGCGCTGGTTCTGACCGCCGGACAGTTCGTGCGGGTAGCGGTTGATCATGTTCGGGTCGAGACCGACCTTGGACATCATCTCGCGCACCACCTTCTGGCGCTCCGTCCGCTTCATGTTCGGACGGTGGGTCAGCAGCGGCTCGGCAATCGAGGCCCCGATCGTCATGCGCGGATCCAGCGACGCCAGCGGGTCCTGGAACACGATCTGCAGGCCCTCGCGGGCTTCACGCAGCTTCTTCGCACCCATGCCCAGCAGGTCCTTGCCCAGCCAGCTTACCGTGCCGGTGTGGGATGGAACCAGACGCAGCACCGCCCGTGCGAGGGTCGACTTGCCACATCCGGACTCGCCCACAACGCCAAGCGTCTCCCCGGGCTTGAGATCAAAGCTGATCCCGTCAACCGCGCGCAGGGTCTTGTGTTTGGGGAAGAAACCGCCGGAAATCTGGATCGGGAACTGGACGCGGACATCGTCGGCTTCCAGCATCGGCTTGACGTCACTCGCCGGAGCTGCCCCCAGCGGGGTGTGCCCCGGACGGTCGGCCTGGTCGATGCGCGGCATCGCATCCAGCAGCATCTTGGTATAATCATCGGTCGGCTGCTTGAAGATCTGGTTGACGTCACCGCCTTCAACATAAACGCCGTTCTTCATGACCTGGACACGATCCGCCATCCGCGCGACGACACCCATATCGTGCGTGATCAGGGCCAGCGCCGCGCCGGTTTCGCGCTTCAGCTCGTCCATGATATCGAGGACTTCCGCCTGTACGGTCACATCCAGCGCCGTGGTCGGCTCGTCACAGATCAGCAGATCAGGCTCGCACAGCATGGACATGGCGATCATCACACGCTGGCGCATGCCGCCGGACAATTCATGAGGATATTGTGCCAGGCGCCGCCGGGCTTCCGGGATACGAACCCGTTCCAGCCATTGCAACGCGTGCTGCTCGGCCTTCTCGCCCTTGAGGTTGAGGTGGATGCCAAGCACTTCCTGCAGCTGGTCACCGACCCGCATGTGTGGCGTCAATGAGGTCAGCGGATCCTGGAAGATCATCGTCATCTTCTTGCCGCGCACCGCATTCAGCTTGCCCGGGGACAGGCCGAGGATTTCCTGGCCACGATACTTGATCGATCCCGTTGCCGTGCCGTTCGAGGCCAGCAGACCCATGGCGGACAGGAAGGTCTGGCTCTTGCCCGAACCGGACTCACCGACAACCGCCAGGCATTCACCGGAGCTGATCTGCAGGGAAACACCGCGTACCGCATCAACGGGGCCGTCCGGAGTGCCAAACGTCACATTCAGGTCATCGACCTGGAGAACCGGTCCGTCTGTCGAGGCCGAAGCACGGGATAACGTCACAACACAACTCCGCTTAAACAAAAGTCGCTGCAGTCTATCCGTGCGCAGCTTTTTGGCCAGCACGCATTTCATTGAACAGCTGCACGTACATATTTGATGCAGGCCGCTTCCGTCCCTTAACATTTTCTGGTCGACTTGCATGATAGTCAGAGTCGCAGTCTCTCTTCGCACTCTCACCGGAACAAAAGGGCCCGAATGTCGGTTGCCAATGCAGATCTGATGCGCGCGCTCTACCGCCACACGACTTCGGCGGTGATCGCAGCCAATCTTGATCGCGAACTCACGGCCATGAATGCGGCTGCCGAGCGGATGTTCGGGTATGCCGAGGACGATATTGTCGGCAAGAGAAGCGAGATCCTGTACGCGGATCCTCGCGATTTTGGCCGTCTCGGCCTCTCCCATTATGGCGCGCAGGCCGGCGGCCTGGACACGTCCAAGCCCTATCTCGTGCGTTACCGCACCCGCAATGGCCGCATCTTCGATGGCGAGACCGTCGGGTGTCCTGTCGAAGATGAAAATGGCAACCGTATCGGCCTCCTGTGTATCATCACCGACGTCACCAGCCGGCTGGCCATGCAGGCCAAGCTGGAGGCGAGCGACATCCAGCTGCGCGCCGCTCTCGCCTCCGCGAATGAGGGAGCGTTTTCACTCAATCTGGCCACAGGGCTGGGCTCTACCCGCGGCTTCATCAACGAGTTTCTCGGCATTGCATCCGCCGATGCGACCATCAGCCTGGACCGCTGGACCCAGGTCATTCACGAGGACGATCGCCCGCGCTTTCGCAAGGCCATCGATCGCATCCGCCATTCGCCGGGACTGCCGCTGGATGTGACCTATCGCGCAGCACGCGCCGATGGCCAGGAACGCTGGCTGCATACACGCGGCAAGGTCAGCGAGTATGGTCCTGACGGGTCGGCCCACCGGATTACGGGCGTTCTCTCCGACGTCACCGAGCGGCAAAATCTCGAGCTTGAACTGGCGCGGCGCGAAAAACAGCTCGACAGTGCCATCAATGCCGGCTCGTGCGGCGTATGGGAGGTGGACACCAGCACCCTCGCTGTCACGCCGATCGGCGAAATCCGGGAAATGCTGGGACTGCCGGACGAGCCGCAAACCGTCGATGGCCGGCTGTGGCTGGACCGAACCCATCCCGATGAGCGTCAGGATGTTTCTGACCAGTTGCGGGCCCTTGCCGATGGCAAGGCCGATGAGCTCGACTCGGTGTACCGGCTGCTGGACTGCCGGACCGACGAGTACCGCTGGATCCACTCGCGCGGCGGGGTGGTCCAGGATGCCGGTGCCAACCGGATCGCTGCCGGCGTCCTGATCGACATCACCTCCGAGATGGAATTGCGGGCCAAGCTTGAAGAGAGCGAGCGCCGCATCTCACAGGCCGTCGATGCGGGCATGCACGGCGTGTGGGAAGTGGATTTTGCACGCGACGAACTGAACATCACCGGCCGTATCAATTCGGTCTTCGGCCTGCCTCGCACCACGGCGAACTATACGCTGGAAACCTGGCTCGCCAGTGTGTCCGAGCTCGATCGGGACCGGGTACGCAAGGAAATCGATGAACTCTCCATGCAGGGCGAGAATAATCGGTATTTCTCGACGTTCCGCATGTTGACCGAGGATGGCGAAGTCGTCTGGGTCGACGTCAGTGGTGCCGTCACCACGGTTGATGAAAGCGGCCGTGCCACCCGGTCGATCGGCCTGGTCACCGACGTGACGGAACGCAAATCTCTTGAACACCAGGTGGAGTCCTCCCAGCGCCTGCTGCGCAACGCCCTGGGGGCGGCCAATGAGGGGGCCTGGC
>JAYZXG010000151.1:0-5304 GCA_036141435.1 Pseudomonadota bacterium
GTGCTGGGGCGCATTGGTCTGCGCGCCGCCTTGTCCTGGCTGTTGATGGCCGCCGTTCTCCTGCTGTTTGTGGTCGATCCGACCCAGATGGTTGTCGGCATTATCGCGGTGATGATCGCCATTGCCGGCGGGCTCATTGTCTTCACCAGCGCGGTGCGACCGGCTCACGGTCAGATCCGTGCTGCCAAGGCGGCAGAACTGGACCGAATCCACGACCGTATGGCGCAATTGCGCGAACCTGCACTGGCCGGCGATGTGGAAGCGGCCTCGGCCCTCGCCGGGCTGACGGATTATGAAATCTGGATTGAACAACGCCCCGAATGGCCGTTATCTCCCACCGTCACGCAACGCTTCGCGCTGTATATCCTGATCCCTGTCCTACCGATCATTGCCTCTTACCTGTTTGAAAAGGCTGCTGATCTTCTTCTGCTTGGAGGCAGCTGATGACCCGTCCGATCCGCATCGCCATTCTGGGTCCCACAGGTCGGCTCGGCCGCGCCATCACGGCCGCAATCCTGGACAGCTCGGACTGCCAGCTGGTCGGCGCGATGGTGCGTTCGGAATCCTCCTTTGCCGGGCATGATATCGGCGAGATCCTCGAGCGCGGCCCCATCGGTGTGGCCGCCGAGACCCACCTGGAAGACGCCGTCGAAAACGCCGACCTCGTCATCGATTCCAGCCTGCCCGTCACCACGATCGCTGCCGCCCAGCGGTTGGCATCGCTGGGCGGACCGGCGCTTGTCACCGGCGTCACCGGAATGACGAGCCAGCAGGAAGAAATGCTGGCCGCAGCTGCGCAGCGCATTCCTGTCCTTCACGCCAGCAATTTCTCGCTGGGTGTCGCGGTCGCGGAAGCCCTGGTCGCCCAGGCAGCGGCGCTGCCAGCGCGTGACTGGGATATCGAGATCAGCGAAACCCACCACAAGATGAAAGCCGATGCGCCCTCGGGGACGGCTGTCATGCTGGGCAGGGCCGCCGCGAAGAAGCGGGGCATATTCCTCGAGGAAGCGGCGATCTGGAGCCGGGAGGGCTCTATGGGGCCGCGCGAAACCGGTACGATCGGTTTCGCCTCGTCCCGTGGCGGCTCCATTGTCGGTGAACACTCTGTCCGCTTTATCGCCGAGCTCGAGGAAATCACCATTTCGCACCGCGCTTTCGACCGGCGCATTTTTGCCAATGGTGCGCTGGAAGCGGCCCGATGGGTGTTCGCGGATGGAGCGGGCCGTCAGCCCGGGCTCTACACCATGCAGAACGTCGTCGCGGGCTAGCCACCCGCTCGCCGGGGCATCGCAGAATGACGGGCACAAGGTCCGGGCCGCCACACTGATCACCCTGCCAACCTCCCGACATCAATGCCAGCCCTTGCTGTCTTTCGGGAATACCGACATACTCCCGCCATTCCTAGAAAGTCAGGAGTCGTCATGAGGCGCGCCGAACGTTTGATCCGAATTGTCCAGGCCCTGCGGGAAGCGGCTCCGGGCGCGGTTACAGCACAGGATATGGGCGAGAAATTCGAGGTTTCGGAGCGCACGATCTACCGCGATATCGCCCATCTGATAACGTCCGGCGCCCCCATCGATGGTGAAGCCGGCGTTGGATATGTGCTGCGGCCCGGATTCGACCTGCCGCCGATGACGTTCAGTTTTGAACAGCTTGATGCCCTGGCGCTTGGTGCCCGCTTTGTCCGCGCAACCGGGGACAAGGATCTCGCCTCGGCCGCTTCGGAAGCGCTTTCCAAGATCGAACACGCCCTTCCTGACACACACCGCCAGCGCCTGCGTTCGGCCCCCCTGTTCGCGATGATGCTGGACGAGACCGTACGCCCGGAGGCTTTTGCGCCGGTCCGCAACGCCATCGCCGATCGTCGCAAGCTGCGCATCCGCTATACCGCCCTGTCCGAACAGGACACGACCCGGATTGTCCGGCCCCTGGCGCTTACCTGTTTCGGTCGCGTCTGGCTGCTCACCGCCTGGTGTGAAATGCGCGATGATTTCAGGCATTTCCGCGCTGACCGCATCGAACGCCTGACCGTGCTTGCCGAGTCCTTCGAGGATGAACCCGGAAAAACCTTCGAGGACATGAAGGCCCGAGACGCCCACGCATCCGACGCCGCATAGGTCGGCGCCACGCGCCGTTCTGGCCCGCGGACGCCCTACCAGCTGCCGGTATTGTCCATCGAGGCCCACGGCTCCTGCGGCGCAAGCTTGTCGCCACGCTGGAGAAGCTCGACGGAAATCCCGTCGGGCGAGCGAACAAAGGCCATGTGACCATCCCGCGGCGGTCGGTTGATCGTGTAGCCCATGGCATCGAGGTGGGCGCAGATCTCGTAGATATTCTCCACGCGATAGGCCAGGTGCCCGAAATTGCGGCCACCGCCATACTCTTCCGGGTCCCAGTTATGGGTCAGCTCCACGCAGGGCATGCCATCGGGAACCTTGCCCGAACCGGGCTCGAAACCCGCCCGCGCGATATCCTCGTCCGTCGCCAGGAAAATCAGGGTGAACCGGCCGCCTTCACTGTCGTAACGCGAGCATTCCTTCAGACCGAGCCCGTCGCGGTAGAAACGCAGGCTGGCATCAACATCCGTCACGCGGACCATGGTGTGGAGGTATTGCATCAGGTCTGATCCTTGTTGGTGTCGGTGGCAAGCGGTCGCACTTTCTTGGCCCAGGCCGGGCGCTTGCGGGGTATGACGACCTCGTCGAGTGGTTCACCACGAGCACGGGCGAGGGCGGCATTGAAAGGTTCCGGGCGCCGGGCATGGTGCAGGCGCGCCATCAGGAAAGCGACTCCGGCCCAGCTGAAACACATTCCAAAGAACATGTAGAACATCCACGGATAATAGCCGACATCATACCAGGGACCGCCGTCCAGACCGAGCACGATAATGGGCCAGAGCATCATCAGGGCCACTCCGATGACAGGAGTTGTCAGCAGGGCGATAAGCAATGTGCCGCAGGCATAAAGCGCCCAGCGCGGTTCATGTCCGGAGACATAGATATTCAGGAAGGTCTCTCGATCCACGCCCTTGACGGTCTTGGTGCGAGAGCGCGATCGCTCCTCCCATTCGTCCACGGCGTCAGCACCGAGCTCACGCCGGCGGTGAAACCAGTATCCAAACAGGATGATCGAGGCAGCAAGGACCGAAACGGCCGCATAGACATAAGTCGCGTACATGGGACCTATATCTAGCGCCTCGCGGCCTCGTAGGCGAGCATTGCGCGCTTGCGTTCCACACCCCAGTGATAGCCGGTCAGTTTCCCATTGCCCGCCAGCACGCGGTGACACGGGATCAGCCAGGAGATCGGATTCGCACCGACAGCTGTGCCAACGGCCCGCGACGCCTTGGCCGTACAGACAATTTCCGCGATCGCCTTGTAGCTGGTTGTGGCCCCGGGCGGGATGGTCAGCAGGGCCCGCCAGACCTGGCGCTGCCAGGGTGTGCCGTAGAGTGCGAGCGGTATCTTCTCTTCCCCGGAAGGCGAGAAGATGCGTTCGGCCCACTCCCGCGCCAGATCATCATCTCGCTGGTAGTCCGCCGCAGGATAACGCGCCTGCAGATCGGCAAAACCCTCGTCGATATCCGGGTCGGCAAAAGCCAGGGCCGAAATGCCGCGCGGGGCCAGCAACACGATCGCGAGACCGAAGGGCGATGGCGCCACGCCCCAGTGAAAGCTCAGACCCTGTCCGCGTCGCTTGGCATCCCCGGGCGTAACCGCCTCATGCGCAATGAACAGGTCATGCAGGCGCCCCGGTCCCGAGAGCCCCGCCTCGAAACTCGCATCGAGCATGCTGGCACCGTCCTCGATTGCTTCACGCGCAGCACCATGGGCCAGCGCACCGACATATTTTTTCGGGCTGACCCCGACCCAGCGCTGGAAAACGCGCTGGAAGTGGTGCGGCGACAGGCCGGCCTGGGCCGCCAGGCTGTCCAGGTCCGGATGGTCGCGCCAATTATCGCCAATGAAATCGAGGACTTCGGTGATGCGCGGATAATCGCGGCTCGCCTCGTCGAGTGTGTAGATGTGTGCAGTCATGAGCCCAGACTAGCGCGCCTAGTGCACGGCTCCACCCGGATCTTGCGCAGGACCTGCATTTCTTGCCCGGGTGATGGCCTGGGCGAGTGCATCGGCGAAATCACCGCGCTCTTCGGGGCTGAGAAATGAAGCCAGTACCAGCGCCTTGCCATGCGCGCGCAAAGCAACCTGGCTGTGGTGTTCCTTGGGATTGATAAGATCCAGCTTCACCCAGGCCGTAGGCAGTCGGAAGCGACGCATATGCCCTGTGGGGTGACGACGGATCACCTCGATATCGCGGGCGTCCACACGCACCCACTCCCGGGCCTTGCCGTCGCGATAGGAAATCCGGAAGGCCACCCAGACCAGAATGGCGTCCAGACCAAAGAACGGCATGACAGGCCAGGCACCAATGGTGATGAACAGCATGCCGGCCGTGAAGGAGATCAAGCCGATGGCAACCATCAGGGCCAGAAAGGCGGGATTGCGCAGCGACCGGTTGGGCGCAAGCTCCGCATCCATGAAAACGGGACCATCATGACGTTCAACGGTCGCGGCTTCTGCAGGCCAGGTTTCCACGATGGATCTCATGTCTTTCAATCTAGGGCGCAAGGTCGGACTGGCCAATGCGCAACAAACGGGATGACAGCCATCACGAGCTCTGCTTGTTTGCCGCCATGACCAGCAAGACAACTAAACCTCGCAAGAAAACCAAGCGCGCGCCACGCGGCCTCAATCGCGAACAGGCGCTCGATCTGTTTGCGCGTCTGGCGCAGGATCGGCCGGATCCCAAGACCGAGCTCAACTACACCAACCCCTACACACTCGTTGTCGCCGTCGCGCTGTCCGCCCAGGCGACGGATGTGGGGGTTAACAAGGCGACCGAAAAGCTGTTCGAGGAGGCGGACACCCCGGAGAAGATGCTGGCCCTGGGCGAGGACCATGTCCGCGACCGCATCAAGACCATCGGCCTGTTCCGCAACAAGGCCAAGAATGTCATCGCGCTGTCGAAGATGCTGATCGAGGAGTTTGGCGGCGAGGTTCCGGCGGATCGCGACAGCCTGGTCAAACTACCCGGCGTCGGTCGCAAGACGGCCAATGTCGTGCTGAACGAAGCCTTCGGGCAACCGACGATCGCCGTGGACACACATATCTTCCGCGTCTCGAACCGGACCCGTCTGGCACCGGGAAAGAATCCCGACGAGGTTGAAGCGCGGCTCGAGAAAATAACGCCGAACGAATTCAAGCTGGGCGCCCATCACTGGCTGATCCTGCACGGACGCTATCT
>JAYZXG010000152.1:0-2686 GCA_036141435.1 Pseudomonadota bacterium
CCAACCGGCAGTGTCGAGATCGCACAGACGTATATCTCGGCCTATGAACGGCAGGATTTCGACGCCATGCGCGATCTGATGGCCGACGATGCCGTCTTCATCGATCCGACCTCGTTCGACCTCGCATTCGTGCGTGAACCTGTACACTGGACGGGTGCCGACGAGGTTCTTGCGGGCATCTCGGCCTGGAATATCAAACGCGGTGAATACCACTTTGATCGTGTCTACGAGGCGGCCGGACGCATCGTGTTCGATGCAAGCATGGACGTCTACTACGCGACCTCGGAGGGAGAACGTGGTTTTCGCTACCCGATCATCACCATCGTGACGGTGGAGAACGGGCTCGTGACGGAACACCGCGACTATACAGGCTTCAACGACATGGCACCGATCCCGGGCCCGGAGACCGATCAATGACTCGACCACTTGCCCTTGCCGTCGCCGCGCTGGTGTTCACCGGGGCCGCCCAGGCCCAGGAACCCGCAGAGATCGCGCGCGCCTATTTCGACGCCTATTCGCAGATGGATATCGAACGCATGCAGGCCTTGCTCGCCGAGGATGCCGTGTTTTCAGACCGTGGCAGTTTCGATGTGCCGGACGGGCCATACCACTACGAAGGTCGCGAGGCGATCATCGCAGCGCTGACCGGCTTCCAGGATCAATGGGGTCTGTATGCATTGCGTTATGACCTGAGCCTGGAACACGAGGCCTCAGGCCAGGCGGTCTATGGCGGCCAGGTAGAGGCGCGCTGGCGCATGCAGGACGGTCGCGACCGGGTCTGGCGGGGCGACATCGTCACCGCAGTCCGCGTCCGTGACGGCGAAGTCATCGAGCATCTCGACCTGCCCGACTATGGCGGCGGCGAAATGAGCATTGAAGAGGTTCCTGAGGCTGCCCCGGCAGCCCGGTAATGGATCGAAGGCCTGTGAGGCCTTTTTTCAGCCCGAGCACTCCTGGCTGATCAGGTCTTCGATCCAATGATCTTCTGCGGAATATCCCCCTCGAGCGACATCCCTCTCGAGTTTAACGCAGAAGCACAAAAAAGGGCGGCCCCGCGGGCCGCCCTCCCTTGTTTCCAGAACAGGTTCAGGACCTATTCCTCCAGCTTGCGCGCGACCTCGATCACGTCGAAACACTCGATCTGGTCGCCTTTCTGGATGTCATCATAATTCTCGAACGCCATGCCGCACTCGGTACCGGCACGCACTTCGGGAACTTCGTCCTTGAAGCGCTTCAGCGTCTTGAGATGGCCTTCGTGGATGACCGTATCGTCGCGCAGCAGGCGTACGCCACAACCACGCTTCACCACGCCTTCGGTCACCCGGCAACCGCCGACCTTGCCGACCTTGGTGATGTTGAACACTTCCAGGATCTCGGCATAACCGATGAATTCCTCGCGCTTCTCCGGCGCGAGCATGCCTTCCATCGTGCCGCGAACATCGTCGATCACGTCATAGATGACAGAATAGTAGCGGATCTCCACGCCTTCCTGCTCGGCCAGATCCCGCGCCTGCTTGTTCGCACGAACATTGAACGCGAAGATCGGGGAACCCGAAGACTTGGCGAGCAGGACATCGCTCTCATTCACACCGCCCGGGGCAGAGTGGATGACGCGAGCCCGAACCTCGTCATTGCCGATTTTCTCGAGCGACTGCTTGATCGCCTCGGCCGAGCCCTGCACGTCTGCCTTCACCAGCAGCGGCATTTCCTGGACCTGGTCCTGCTTGAGGCGAGCCATCATCTGCTCGAGCGATGCCGTGGCACCACCAGCAACAGCACCGGCGCCATCACGGGCCTTGCGCTGGCGATATTCTGCCAGTTCCCGGGCGCGAGCCTCGTTCTCAACCACAGCGAAGACTTCACCCGGCTCCGGAGCACCGTCCAGGCCGAGGATTTCGGCCGGAACCGACGGACCGGCGTCAGACAATTGCTGGCCACGCTCGTTGACGAGTGCACGTACACGGCCCCACTGAGTGCCGGCGACAACAATGTCACCGCGCTTGAGCGTACCGCGGCGCACCAGAACCGTAGCGACCGGGCCGCGGCCCTTGTCGACCTGGCTCTCGATCACCACGCCTTCGGCGGCGCGTTCAGGATTGGCTTTCAGGTCGAGCATTTCGGCCTGCAGCGTAATCGCCTCGGTCAGCTCTTCCAGACCCGTGCGCTTGAGCGCGGAAACCGGGACGGACATCGTCTCACCGGACATGGCTTCCACGATCACTTCGTGTTGCAGCAGATCGGTCAGGACGCGGTTCGGATCACTATCCGGCTTGTCGCACTTGTTGACCGCAACGATCATCGGCGTGCCGGCAGCCTTGGCGTGATTGATGGCTTCAACGGTCTGCGGCATGACGGAGTCATCAGCCGCGACCACCAGGATGACCAGGTCGGTCGCCATCGCACCACGCGAACGCATGGCGGAGAAGGCGGCGTGGCCCGGAGTATCCAGGAAGGTGATCTTGTCACCGGATGCAAGCTGGACCTGATAGGCACCGATATGCTGGGTGATGCCGCCAGCCTCGCCCGACACCACGTCGGTGGAGCGAAGGGCGTCCAGCAGCGAGGTCTTGCCGTGGTCAACGTGACCCATGACCGCCACGACCGGCGGACGGCTTGCCTTGCTGTCTTCCGGATCATCATCAGCGATGAAGCCTTCCTCGACATCAGCCTCGGAGACACGCTTCAC
>JAYZXG010000153.1:0-9081 GCA_036141435.1 Pseudomonadota bacterium
GCGAACAAATATTGCGGATTTTGCGATATCCTTACCCACGTTGAATGTTACGCACCGGATCGCTATTGCCGTTGGTGCTCCGATCCTCGCCCTCGTCTTTTTTGCCGGCCTTTTCGTGTTGGAGCACCGGAGCGATGCCGCGCGGATGCGCAGTATCTTCCTGGGCACGCCCGCGAACGGCATTCGTGACGTCTATTTCGGCGGTTCCGCGGGGTTCGGTGACGGCGCCCTGTTCAGCAACCGCTCCGTCAATGTGGTCTGGCACCATTTCGAAGCCGAGAATGGTGGCGCCGACTTCGGATCCGAACTGAACATCGTATTCAATGGCCGGGTGACCGAACGGGTCGGATTCCAGCTCAAATACGCCGATTTCGACGGCGCGGCAGGTGGTCCGGTGTCGCGTGAGCGACTGGCGCTGGCCCTGTCCTACTCCTACTGATGTGCCTGCCGGAGGCTCGGCCTCCGGCAGCACGTTCCTCTCTTATTCTGCCGCAACAGTGTCGCGGGGCGTCCAGTCAAACTGCTGGAAGCGCGCATCAACCGGCGTGTCCGCAAAATGGTTCACATAGTTGGACAACACCTTGTGTGACAGGCCGAGAACCACGTCGAGAATATTGGCGCGGGTAAAGCCTGCAGCCAGGAAGGCCTCCACATCCGCATCGTCAACCACGCCGCGATTGCGCAACGTCGTCAGCGTGAACTGGCGTAGGGCCTCCAGCCGGGCGTCCGGCAGCGTGCGATTGTCGCGCAGCGCCGTAATGACGTCTTCCGGAACCTTCTGCATGTGGGCGATGCCGGTATGGGCTGGCACACAATAATGACAGTTGTGCTCCACATTGATGGTCAGCCAGACAACATTCTGCTCCACCGCGCTCAGCGTCGAGCGCGCGAACAGGCCGCCCAGCTGCTGGTATGCCTCGAGCGTCGAGGGGGCCTCCGCCATGACGGCGTGCAGATTGGGAATGAAACCAAAGGAATTCAGTGAATTCTCGAGCAGCGGCTTGGACCCTTCCGGGGCGCTCTCGGGGGTGTGCAGCGTAAAGTCAGTCATCGGGAGGATGTCCTGTTGTTATACGGCGCCCAGTGCGGCGTCTGCGCACAGGTCGGTATGGGCCTGCAATTTTGCAAGGGTGGTTCGTTCAAGTGATTGTGAAACTGCGCTGATGTGGGGATTGCCTTCAAGGCGACACGGGGTACGGTCTCACTCCCACCGTCCAGTTCAGGCCAGTTCAGGAATGCAATCATGACTTTCAAGCCGTCCGAAGCGCTCTCGCGTGTGAAACCCTCTGCGACCCTGGCTGTCACGCAGAAGGCGCGTGATCTCCGTGCCAAGGGCGTGGACGTGATCGGTCTTGGCGCGGGCGAGCCGGATTTCGATACGCCGGACCACATCAAGGACGCGGCCATCGAGGCCATTCGCCGGGGCGAGACCAAGTACACGGCGGTGGACGGCATCCCCGAGCTGAAAGATGCGATCATCAAGAAATTCCGCCGCGACAATGCGCTAGATTATACCGCTGGCCAGGTCCATGTGGCGCCGGGTGGCAAGCCGGTCATCTATAATGCCTTTGCCGCGACGCTGAACGCCGGTGATGAGGTCATAATTCCGGCGCCCTACTGGGTCACCTATCCCGAAGTCGTGCGGCTGCAGGCGGGCACGCCGGTCGAAGTGAAGACCCGGATCGAGAATGGCTACAAGATCACGCCGGCAGAGCTGGATGCGGCGATCACACCGCGGACCAAATGGCTGATCCTGAATTCGCCTTCGAACCCCACCGGCATGGGCTATACCGCAGCTGAGCTGAAGGCGCTGGCCGAGGTGCTGCTCCGGCATCCGCATGTCTGGATCATGACTGACGACATGTATGAGCACATTGTCTATGACGGTTATGAGTTCGCCACTATCGCCCAGGTCGAACCGCGTCTTTACGACCGCACGCTGACGATGAACGGCGTATCCAAGGCCTATTCCATGACCGGCTGGCGGATCGGCTATGCGGCGGGTCCTGAAGCCCTGATCGCCGGCATGCGCAAGGTCATCTCCCAGACGACCTCCAACCCCTGCTCGATCAGCCAGTGGGCGGCCGTTGCCGCGCTTAACGGAGATCACGGCTTCCTCAAGCCGCGCAATGAAGCCTTCCTGCGGCGTCGCAATCTGGTGCTGGCGGCGGTGGAAGAGGCAGAAGGCCTTGTCGCGCCGACCCCGGAGGGCGCTTTTTATGTCTTCGCGGACTGCGCGGGCGCGATGGGCAAGACCACACCGTCCGGCCAGAACATCCAGAATGATACGGACTTCTGCGCCGCCCTGTTGGAGGCCGAAGCGGTCGCCGTCGTGCCGGGCATTGCCTTCGGACTGGAGCCCGGCTTCCGGATCTCCTATGCGACGGATGACGATACGCTCGTCGAGGCAGGCAAACGGATCCAGCGATTCTGCGCGTCGCTGCGCTAGTATCGAAAAATTCGATTGTTCGGTTAGTTATTACTAATTGGATCTATTGTTCGAGCTCGGGCATAAACTTTCCCAAGGCAGCACATGCTGCGCAACCAAACCAGGGAGAGCGATATGAGCTTCAATATGGGTCTGACCGAAGAGCAGCGACTGGCGATGGCCGATGCGGTAAGCGCCGTACTGGCGGATACCTATGCGCTGTATTTCAAGACGCATGTCTACCACTGGAATGTGACGGGACCGCGCTTTCACGACCTGCATGCGCTGTTCGAGCTTCAGTATAACGAGATGTGGACCGCGACCGACGAAATTGCCGAGCGGATCCGGGCGCTGGGCGTCAAGGCGCCCAATTCCTATGCCGCCATGAGCGAGGCCGCACGTCTTGGTGCAGAGGCCGGCGAGACGGATGCAGACGCCATGGTTGCAGATCTGCTCAAGGGGCATGAAGTCGTGGTCGCCACGATCCGCAAGGCCCTGGCCCTGGCGGGAGAGCATGGCGATGAGGCTACGGCCGACGTGTTGACGCCGCGCCTCACCGTGCACGAAAAGACCGCCTGGATGCTGCGCTCGACGCTGGGTTAGTTTTCCACAGTTTCAAACGGTCACATCTGGCAACAAAAAAAGCCCCGGCTCGAAAGGCCGGGGTTTTTGGTGAGGGATGGGCAAAGAAAAAGGCGCCGGTCCTTAAGGGGAGGAGAAGGGACCGGCGCCAGAAACAGCATACCGTTTAAGGGGAGGAGATCGGTATGCGTTAACTTGGGTGACACTGCGGCGTCGCCGCTGCGTCTGTGAGGGGATATATGACCCATGCTGCGCTGCAAAAGAAGGGATGAAGTTGCAGATTAGCCATGCATAAACGCTGTATCGAAATTTGATATCCATGCGCCACGCGTGGCGGGTGTTTTATCCCAAAACGCCTACTCTTACCCTTTGTTAACCGCGGGATTGCGATGAGAACGCCTGGGGAAGAGGAATACGGATATTCAAATGATGCTGCTCAAGCGCCGGTCTCAGCCGGAAGCGCACGTGATGGCGGATGCGCAGACCATTGAGCCGGACTGGATCAACGATCTGGCCAGTGTCCTGGATCGCCTGGCGCAAGGGGAAAAGCCGGGCTTGCCGGAGCTCCCGGACGCCGTGGCCGCAGCGCTCACGCGGCTTTACGGCGCAATGGATGCGCGCGACCAGGTGTCCCTGGAGCGCTCTGTCGGCTTCTCCATGCATGGCAGCGAGGCCATGGCAGCGGTGTCTGGTGCAACCGGCGATATCCGTGATGTTGACCAGCAGGCCCAGTCCATGTCCTCGGCGATCGAGGAGCTGAATGCCTCGATCCAGCAGATCTCGAGCTTTTCCGGAACCGCGGCCAACAACCTGGCTGATTGTGTGCAGGCGACCAGCCACGGTCTGGAGCAGGTCTCCAACTCGGCCTGTCAGATGGATTCCATCGAGGACGCCTACACCAGCATTGTGGGGCGCGTGGAACAGCTGGAAGCGGCCTCGGCGCAAATCACCAATATCGTCGACACGATTTCCGAAATTGCCGGTCAGACCAACCTCCTGGCGCTGAACGCGACGATCGAAGCCGCGCGAGCCGGCGAGGCCGGGCGGGGCTTCTCCGTGGTTGCTGAAGAGGTCAAGGCGCTGTCCGGCCAGACCGAGAAGGCGACCGGCGATATTCGCGCCAAGATCGAAAACCTGCAGGGCGAGGTGACCGGCATTATCGATGCGGTGCACGGATCCATGACCGCGATCAAGGATGGCAAGACCGCCAGCGATGACGCTGCGGAAAGCGTGCGCTCGGGGGTGGAGTTGGTGCAGTCCAGTTCCAGCCTGGTCTCTGAAATCGCCCGCCTGATGAGCGAACAGACCGGTGCAGCACAGGAACTTGCGCGGGGTGTCGCCGGGGTCGCGAACGCTTCCCGGCAGGCGACCGAACGCGTCGAACAGGTCATCGAGGCCGTGGCGGCGTCCGAGCAGATCGTCAATGAGAGCTTCGCGGATCTGGAGCAACGCGATGTGCGAGACTATGTCCTGCACCGCGCCAAGTCAGACCATTTCCTGTGGAAGAAAAACCTGTCGGAGAAGTTCGTCGGCCGCAATGCGGTCAGCGCGGCAGAGTTGGCGGATCACCATGGCTGTCGTCTTGGCAAATGGTATGACGCCGTCCAGGACCCGGTCTTCATCGGCGATCCGTTGTTCCAGCGTCTCGTCGAGCCGCACGCGGAATTCCACCGCCAGGGCAAGCTGGCTGCGGAGCTGCACGAACAGGGGCAGCGCGAAGCCGCTGAGACAGCGGCAGCGGCCATGGAGGCGGCCTCTGCTGACGTGATCGGAATTCTTGAAAGCCTGATCGCCAAGCGGCGCCTCGGCTAGGCGTCCCAGCGGCGAGCCTGTTCGATCAGGAAGTCGCGGAAGGATGCGATTCGTCGCGACCCACGCAATTCACTGGGATAGACGAAGAAGATTTCGAAATCCGGCCCGTCGATATGGGGCAGGACCCGTTTCAGATTCGGGTTTTCACGCGCCACATAATCCGGCAGTGCGGCTATACCCATGCCGGACTGGACCGTCTTGGCGACGCCATAGATCGTGTTGACCTCGATGACGGCCGGCCGGGGGTCCTCATCATCCTTGCGGCCCAGGCGCGCGGCCCAGTCCAGTCCGGGGATTGGCGCCATTTGCGGCGGGCCGTACTGGATGATGGCGTGGTCATCCAGATCATCCGGTGTCTGGGGTTCGCCCCGGGCGGCGAGATAATCCGGGCTGGCGTACAGGTGCTGGCTGGCGCTCATCAGCTTGCGCTGGACCAGATCATTCTGGGTGGACGGCCAGGGACGAATGCCGACCTCGGCTTCCAGCCCGGCAAGATCCAGCTCGTGGTCATCGAGCATCAAGCGGATATGGATGTGCGGGAAGGCGTCATGGAACTCGCTTAGACGCGGGGCCAGCCACATCGCGCCTAACGCGGTCGGCGCCGTGACCTTGAGCTCGCCAGACGGTTCATCGCGGGTATCATGGACCTTGGCTTCCGCCACGGCCACCTTGGCGGCGATGTCGTGCGCGGCTTCGTAGAGCAGATTGCCGGGCTCGGTGGGGATCAGGCCACGCGCGTGCCGGTGGAACAGGGTGACGCCGAGATCGTCCTCCAGCGCAGCGATCTGACGACTGACGGCCGACTGTGACAGGCCCAGCATTTCTGCGGCCTTGGTCAGCGAGCCGGCCTGTGCAGCGGCATGAAAGGTTTTCAGCTTATCCCAATCCATGGGCGCGGTCTCCAGCCACGACTCAAGAATGGAACGCACCTTAAACTATTCAGGACAAAGCGCGAGATGCCCGCGTAAGGCCGCTGCAGGTGGGCGGGCTATTGCCCGCCACTGCCCCGGCGCAGAAGGACGCTGCCCGAGCTGTCCTCTTCGGGAATTTCCGCTGTGTAATCGGGACCATCCGGATCTTCTGTCGGAATATCAATGGTGTAGACCTCACCATAACGTCCCTGGCGGAAGAGCTCGATCCGTCGCTCGACAACGGCATTCATCAGCATCACGCCATTACTGGGCAGAACACCACAGGAGGGTGAGCCGGAAACGCTGG
Organism: Pseudomonadota bacterium; assembly: GCA_036141435.1. Classification (GTDB taxonomy): domain Bacteria; phylum Pseudomonadota; class Alphaproteobacteria; order Caulobacterales; family Maricaulaceae; genus Maricaulis. The sequence continues at coordinate 6,041 of JAYZXG010000153.1, forward strand.
GGCGTCGGTCATTGAACGGGTCGGCGTTGGAGACCGTCATCGGGGACGGACCGGCGGCGCCGCGACAGCGCAGCGAACCATTGATCATGTCGGCAATGCCCCATTCCTCGACAATGGGACGAACCCGGCGGCGTTCATCAATCTCGGAGATGGTGGAGCCGCGGGCGTATTCCAGCAGGTGGGCACGCAGGTCCGCGTCGAAATTCGGGAAGAAGTCGGCGCCTTCCTCGTAGAGGGTCGAGACGCGCAATTCGCGCGGGTGCGTGTCGACACCGCGCAGGGAATTGATGAATTCACGGGCATTGGAGTTCAGCTGCCGCCAGACTGTCTCGCCGCTATAGGCAGTGTTGCGGATTTCAGGGCCGCCAATGGCGCCGTTGAAGAAGCCGTACATGACTTCCGGCTGGTCCCATTGCTCATAGACGATACGCAGGCGGATATCGTTGAGGCTGAGCGGAACGCCGGCGACCGTGAGGATTTTCGCGTCATGCAGGCGCTCGCGATCCTCACCCACACGAATGCGTTCGACGTCGGATACGGGATAGACCTGCATGATCTGCTCGATCACGGCGATATTGTGCAGGTTCAGCCAATAGGCGAGCTGCTCGTCGCTGGACAGGTTCGCAAACTCGATCTGGGAGGGAATGGCTTCCAGTTCCTCGCGATACTGGGTGATCGCGATCTGGTATTCCTCAGGCAGCAGGTGGAAAATCACCCGGTTGCCTTCATAGCGGTAGCGCGAAATGTTTTCGCTGCTCAGGCGCGTGCCGGTGTTGATCGCGCGGCCGCGCTCGGGGATCCGGTCCATCGGCGGGACGTTCAGCACGATGCCGCCGAGGATTTCCGACAGCGTGCCGTAATCAATGCGCATGCCGGACTCGTCATTGAAGGCCGAAAACTGCTCGAAGCCATCCGGTACAGCCGTATCATTGGCCATGGCCACAGGCGTAGTCAGCAGGGCAAGTGCCAGACCGGAAATCAAAGTGCGACGCATGATCTATCCCTCTCGTTCACGAACGCGTGATCATTGATTATCGCGCCCGGAATATTCCCATACTTACCCCTCCATGAAGAACAGGTAAGGGAGATGAGACAGCTAGGTCCCATCCCCCCTCGAGTCCAGTGCGATCAGGTAGAATTGATCAGGCGTCAATCGAGGCCATGCCCTGTTCGTTATAGCGGGCCCCTTGCACCTTGTCGGCCAGCGCGTTGAGCGTAGCCATCTGCGCGTCGCTCAGCGCGATCTCGCCGGAACCCAGATTGACCTGCAGATTGGCCAGCTTGGTCGTGCCCGGAATGCTGAGGATGTTTTCACCGCGATTGAGTACCCAGCGCAGGGCGATCTGTGCCGCTTCCACGTTGAGACCGTCCGCGATGCTCTTGATTTCCTCGACCAGGGCGAGATTGGCCTCAAAGGCACCATCGGCAAAACGGGGCTGATAGGCCCCGGAGCGGAAATCAGCTGGACGGTTTTGCGCGGTGAAACGCCCGGTCAGCATGCCGCGTCCCAGCGGGGAGTAGGCGACCAGCGAGGCGCCGATCTCGTTGAGCGTTGGCAATTGTGCCGCTTCGATATCGCGCGAGAAGATGGAGTATTCCGACTGCAGCGCGGCGATGGGATGGACCGCACTCCCACGCTTGAGCGTTTCCGCAGAGGCTTCCGACAGGCCGATCGCGCGAATCTTGCCTTCCTCGACCAGCCTGGCCATGGCGCCGACCGTCTCTTCGATGGGGCGGCTCTGGTCCATGCGGTGCATGTAGTACAGATCGATATAGTCCGTCTTGAGCAGGCTGAGCGATTCCTCGACCGCGCGACGTGCATTCGCTTCCGAGCCGTCAACGCCCACAAACTCGCCCGTCGACTTGTCCCGCAAGGGGCCGAACTTGGTGGCGATGACCACCTTGTCCCGCTTGCCGGCGAAGGCTTCACCCAGCAGGGCTTCATTCGCACCCATGCCGTACATTTCCGCAGTGTCGAAATGGTTCACACCCAGATCGAATGCCTTGTGCAAGAGGGCGATGGCCTCGCTTTTCTCTGTGGCGGGTCCATAAAACTCCGACAGGCCCATACAGCCCAGTCCGATCGCATTTACAGAGATACCCGTCTGTCCGATTTCGCGTGTGATCATGTTCAAATCCCCTGCGTCAGGAAGTTTCCAATGCGCTGGTGTGAGCGCTCACTCGCATATTGTGAGTGTTTGCTCACAGTGCAAGAGGGTGGTCGAAAAAAATACGCGGAACTGGGGAGAGAATAGCAGAAACGGACACGCCTGCAGCGATCTCTAACCCGCCCAGGCCTGCCAGGCTGCATCAATTGCGGCGTCGATCTCTGTGTCGGACCAGGTTTTGCCCTGGTTGATCTGTTTCAGCATCGACACCAGCGGCGGAAAGAAAAACGCCACCAGGACATCACGTTGCAGATTGCGGATCTCTCCGGACGCCTGGCCATCTTCAATGATCGAACAGATATGATCCATGATGCGTTCGTGGGCCGCGCCGCCTTCCTGGCGGGAGAGGGCGCTTTCGCCGAAACGCTGTCCGAAGGTAAAGGCCGGCAGGTCGTGACAATAGGTGTTCCACATGCCCAGCCACATGGCCCGTGCCCGATCCTTGATGCTGGCGCTGTCACCAGTCTCGGCCGAGACCCGTTCGAAAACATCGGCCTTGAGCTGGCGATAGGCGGTGATCAGCAGCGCGTCCTTGCTCTTGAAATGCCGGTAGAGCGTGCCTTCCGCGAGGCCCGTGCGGGCGGCGATGGCCGCCGTTGTGGCCGCGCCAAACCCGTCTTCGGCCACGATATCCATCGCGGCGCGCATGAGTTTCTCTCGGGTGGTCGACGGCTGGGTGAGCATGGCCTCACATATAGGGTGATTGCGGGCCGGCTGCCAAACGCCCGGCGACCGGCCCGAACCCGCTAGTCTTCAAGCGAGGCGAGATAGCGCTCGGCATCGAGCGCGGCCTGACAGCCCATGCCGGCGGCGGTGACGGCCTGGCGATAGGTGTCATCGGTCACATCGCCAGCCGCGTACACGCCCGGGATG
>JAYZXG010000154.1:0-8446 GCA_036141435.1 Pseudomonadota bacterium
ACCGACGACGTCATATCCCAGATGATGCAACAGGGCCGCCGTCACCGAGCTGTCGACGCCACCGGACATGGCCACAACAACGCGATGGTCAGCCGGATCGCCGCCCAGTCCCAGCGGATCGCCGGAGAGATCGAGTTCGGAAAGCAGGTCATCGACGGCCGCACGCGCGCCGTCGGTCGTATTCACAGTCATAGCGCCTCCAACGGGGTCAAGGCCCGCAGCAAACGGTTATCAGGAGGCGGGTATATAGGGGATGCGGGCGCGTGTGGCCAGTTCGGCTCTACCAGTCCTGCTCATCCCGCCAGGCGCTGAGATAATCCTGAATCGAGTTTGCAAAGCACAGACACAGCACAAAGCCGAACAAACCCAGTGTGGCCGCAGAAACGAGAAGTGGGGCGCCAATCCCGCCTTTCAGGAATCCGTACACGACCATGACCACGCCGACGGTCATCGCAAAGATCAGTGCAAAAATAAGCCGGTACAAGAACGAAAAAAGCAGATGGAGCAACATTCTCAATACTTCCGCACTTCAACCAATTTGCACGACACCGCCCGCGGCCACAGACCCGTTTTCATCAATGTAACCCGTGCATTAGCGCTTTCAGAAACCCCACAGGGTCGGCAATCACCCAGAGCGCCAAGCCAAATGAAAATCCAAAAACCAGGGCGCCAACTACGGTCAGCAACCACAGCGCGATGCCCCAAGCGAGCCATACGACGAGTATCGTGACGAGCATGGCAACAAGAAAGGCGGGGACACCCGCGCGCTCGAAGGCCTGCTCACTGATGATCTCGTCCGTTCCTGTCATGTGCTGAACCCATCCAGCAGCCCGCCAATCAACTCGAAAAGCGGAGCGATAAACTGGCCTATCCCGGCAAACAGATGCTCGAAAAGGGCCTGGATCGACGCATCCCCGGCAGAATTACGGACGGTATTGCCGAGCGCGCCTCCGCCGATAGCAGCACCAAGCACGCCCCACGGAAACATCAACGTTGTGGGCCCCACATTGAGGACGAGCAGGAGTAGAGCAATCGCGGCGCCAAGAACCGCGCCACCGAATACCGGTCGCCGTTTTTGTCTACGTGCCATGGATCCCTCCCGTCCAGCCTTCACACTAGAAGAAACCTGCCGCACAACAAAAGCGGGAAAATACCAGCAAGCGTCCCTATCTCAGGAAGGGCAGCAAGGAAACCTGGCTGAGGGATGAGAAGGTTCGGGCGGAGACGTCCAGCGCCGTCTGGGCCTGCTGGAACCGCGTGGCAGCGTCGGCCATGTCGACATCCTCCAGCTCGCCGATGAAGCGGTCGAGGAAGGTCTGGCGATCTTCGTGACTGGCAATCAGCGTGTCGACATGGGCAGCCGTGGCGCCCGCCTCACCGACCTTGGTGAAGAGATTGTCCATCGCCGTGATGATGGAGCTGACTTCCCCGAGAATGAACGCTTCCTGGGTCGAGGTCATCGGTTGGTCGAACGGGCCGTTCACGCCGTTCTCGAAATCGATGATGCGCTTGAAACTGTCCATCAGCTCGCCCCCGGCCTCGCTGGCCAGCATGCCGACTTCCACCGTGATGTGCGTATCCAGCTGGACGGTCGGGCGACGATCATTGTGCTGGAACACGTCAGACGCAGCGCCGAGCGGCAGCAGGTCATCCAGCGTCTGGGCATTGACCGGCAGGACATCCGATCGCGTCCCGCCGAACAGATACGTCCCGGCGTGCTTGGTATTGAGCGCGTTGGCGACCTTGTAGAAAGCCTCGCGCACCTGGTGCATGACGTAATTGCCGTCCTTGGTCGTCACCGCCGTGCGCAGGTCATTGGCCGCGTCGGTCAGATTGTTCAAGGCGGTATCCTGGGCCTCCAGCCGGGCCGCCGCCCGGATCCCTGCCTGCTCATAGGCCATGGACCGCGCCTGGGCCGCGCGCGTGGCCTGCAGGGTCTCGGCCTCGTGGCCCACCCCTTTCAGATCCGTCGCCCGCTTGCCGGTGATCAGCTGTTTTTGTGCCTCAAAAACGCTGCGCTGTGCCTTCATCAGGTCAGCGAGGGCGGACTGGTTGGCGGCGAAAGTGGAAATACGGGTCATCGCTCAGGCCTCCTAAACGACCTGCATCAGCGCATCGGCCATTTCCTTGGCCGCCTGCAACATGCGCGCTGAAGCGTTGTAGGACTGCTGATACATCGTCATCGCAGCCAGTTCCTCGTCCAGATTGACCCCCTCGACATCCGCCCGTTTCTGGGCCGCTGTCTCCATCAGGACGACATTGGATTGTGCCATGCTCTCGGCCCGCGCGGCGCGTGCCCCCACCACACCGGCAAACCGGGCGGCGTAATCCTGCAGCGTGGCCGTCGCAGCGGCCATGGAGCCGGCCTGGTTGAACGTCCGGGTTCCGTCCATGGCTGCCGCCAGCAGGCGACCACCGCGGTTATCACCGGTCGACAGGACAATATCGCCAGCCACGGTGGCGCCATCGATGTCCAGCTGTGCCAGGGACAACAGGGAACTGTCCGCACGGATGGCGGCCTTTACCGAAAACTCCTCGGACCGGTTGGCCTTGTCGAAGAGGGTCATGCCGAACAGCTCGGTCATGGACTTCTCCGACCCCGCACGCTCGGTCGAGTCGCTCACCAGGGTCACGGCGAACTGCTCGAAGCCCGCGGCTGGCGTCTCGACCAGGCGCCCCTGAGCATCCAGCGAGAAATTGACATAGCGACCGACGCCATTGGTGACATCATTGAGGTCGGCAATCAGGTCATTGAAACTCTCGCCGGCAACGGTGGTGACGGTGATCGAGGAGACGGGCTGCCCCTGCGGTCCGAGAACCTCGAAGACCATTTCCTGGCCGGCTGCGAAATTGTGGGTGTCGACACCGGTCATCCCGGTTTCGTGTATGGCGATACGGTCAGACTGCACGAGGTCATTGAGACCGAAGAAGTGCGAGAAACCGCGACCGCCCCGGTCGCTGGGCGTCGTCTCGTCCTGCAGGAAGGCCAGACCGTTCGTGACACTGGCGGCAGAGAGGGTCATTACCCCGTTCGTGAAGCTGGCCGAGCCATTGGCCCCGAGCGCGGTGTTGATCGCCGTGACCAGCGAAGTCACCGTCGTGCCGATCGCAGCCGGAGCGCCGCCATCGACCGACAGCGTCCCGGCGTCAAAATCGATGTCGATCCGGCTGACCAGGCCGCCGGTATTGTCGGCAACGGCCAGCGTCGTGGCACCGGTGAAGTTATGCTGGTCATTCGGATTGAGACCGGTATTGCGGCCCGTCAGCGTCTGCGGCGCCGGATAGGACGCGGAGTTGTTGTGCGCCTCGTTCAGCGCGTCTGCAAAGGCCGCCGAGATCTCGCCCAGCTCCTCGGCCATTTCAGGCAGGATCTCGTCGCGCAACTCGATCAGACCGCGCAGCTCGCCCTTCATGATGTGGCTTTGAATTTCGGTTGCGGTGCCATTCGGATTGGCAGCGGTGATGCGGCCATAATCGGTTTTGTACGACCCCGTGCCAGCCGGCGAGTACTGCAGCGTGGCGACAAAGTTATCGAGCAGGAGCACTCCGTCTTCCGTCCGCAGCACAATGCGCCCGTCGGCCTGCGGCACAGCGCGCACATCCAGCAGGCTGGACAGTTCGTCGAGCAGTTCCGACTGCCTGTTGGCGGCGCCGGAGGTATCGCCCCCGCCAGCGGACATGTTCTGAACACTGGTGTTGAGCTCGAACAGCTCGTTCATCAGCTGGTTGGCCCGCTCGACGCTGGCGCTGATCCGTCCGTCCGCTTCCTGGCGTTGCGACTTGATTTCCTGCGACAGGCGCTTGGTCTCGTCAAAGAAGCTGTCGATATCCGCACCGACCGCCAGTCGCGACACCGCGAGCGCCGGGTCGACGCTGGCCTGGGCAATGCTCTCGAACACCTTGTTCATGCGCGCGAACATGGAACCGGGGTCATCGAGACCGCCAAACTGTGACTGCACCCGGTCCAGCGCGGTCGCAATGATGCTGGTCTGGCCGGCCGAGGAGATCGCGTTCAAAGACGCGACCTGCAGGAACTGGTCGGTGATGCGTGTAACGCCGGTGACCTGCACGCCCATCGCCGTGCCGCCGACATTGCGCGCGACGAGATTGGGCGAGGTCCGGGCATAGCCCTCGGTGTTGACGTTGGCGACGTTGTTGGACGCCGATCGCATGCCAGCCTGGCTGGCACTGAGACCTGAAAGCGCGTTTCCGAGAATGCCACTCAGCGACATGGTGCACTCCGCTTATACTGCACGAGACGCACACCGGACCGGCGATTTCTGCCGCTGCCTCGGCAAGGCTTGCCGGGCGCACGCAGTTGCGGAACACCGATCCAGGGGACCTGAACCTCGCCATAACCGTATGTTTTAAAAACGTCTTTCATGCGTCTATCAGTCTTCTGCCTGCCCGCGTGTATCGGGCGCCTGTTAGGGTTAATCGCAAGGAGCGGGCCAGTTTCGCGATTACGGGCCAAATCCCGGTCTCACCGTCCCACCGCCGGCCAAAGCGTCGATAAAACCGGCAGGTGGGCAGGTTCAGCCGGGCAAGCGGCAGAAATCGCCCAGCCTAACGGGAATTTACAGGTATTAACCACAAATTAATACGCTTTTTCCGTGCGTTACGGGCTTTTCTTTGTGGCACGTTGCTTGCGGTGAGATGAGCGGATCAGCGCCACCAATGCGTGGTGCGACAGGAAAACTGGAACTGGGACGCCATGCAGGCCTTCTTTATGAATGCGACAATCCTGAGCTCTGGCACCGCTTCGGCGGCCGGGGGTGTCGCCGCGCCCGCCTCGGGTGCCGAGGGCGGCCAGGCGAACGGCGCGTTCCAGGCCTTGCTGGCCGGCCAGGGCCAGTCTCAGTCCACGGGCAACCCCGGCGGGTCTGCCGCCGCGCCGACTGGGACACCACAACCATCGACGCCTTTTGCTGGAACGCCGGGCCTCTCGGTAGCGACGGACCCCAAAGCCTTCAAGCCCGCAGTGTCGCGTGAACTGGCGCAGCTCAATCCCGAACTCCGCAGTGTGGCCAGCGAGCTGGATACGGCGTTTGGGCAATTGCGCGCGCTGTTCTCCCAATTGCGCAATGCGCTTGCCGCAGCGACTGACACAGCGGACGCATCGACACAGACCACGCCCGGCCAGGCCGCTTTCATGCAGCCCCCCGCCGCGAGCGACAATGCAACACCAGCCACAGCGACGGCCGTTGCGTCCGGAACGCCCCTAACAGAAACAGAGCCGGGCGCGCAGGACCTCTTGATCAACATGCTCGAGCCCCGGCGCGACCAACTCGCGGCACTGGGCATTGATATCGATACGCTGCGCCTCGAGCCTGGCGCTTCTAACATCGATCCAGCGACCACACTCGCGATCAAGACACCGGTCCAGGACCAGATCCTCTCCCCCGCCATTGGCAAGATCGAGATTCCGGTGCAGGACGCGATCCCGCCAGACCCGACGGCTCCCGGTGGCACCGGCGATACCGTGGCTGCAGCGCTCAGCAAGCCGCGCGCGCCCGAGCCTCATCGCCCGGAGGCGGTCGCCGAACACGACGGTTCGATACTGCACAGGATCGCGGCACGGCTGGACCAGCTTCAGCAACAACTTGCCGGGGCTGGCCTTCCGGACAACATTCTGCAGGCGCTGGACGCCAATATCAGCACTTTGACGGTGCTGGCCGAGCGCCCATTGCCGGCCCAGCTCGTCTCGCCATTTGCCCAATCGGCACCCGCGGGCACAGCGCCCTCGCCTCTTCCAACAATGCCCTCTCCCGATCTGGCGGCGGCGCGCCCGGCTACAGCACAGCCCGTGTCTACACCCGCGGCTGACGCAGCCCCGGGGAACCCACCCGCGGAGACGGGATCGAAGCCGGCACCACAAAACGCAGCGAGCGCAAATGCCCTGGCAGATTTCGCCAAGAGCGCTGCGCCGTTCACTGACCCTAAGACACCTGCACCTGCATCATCGGCGCCTTCAATGCCGGCCGCAAACGGTGCGGCCCTGCCTGAACCGGCACCCGGCCTGAACGTGGCAGCAGCAGCTCAGGCCTCCCGGCCCAGCTCGGCTCCCGGCGCACAGCTGGCCGAGCGGATCGCCAAGCCGGCTGGCGCCTCGAAAGGTATAGGTGCGCCAACGAGCACAGGTGCCGCCCAGGCCGCATCATCGAGCCCGGCCGCCTCATCTCCGGCAGCTGCAGGCCCTACAACCGCGATTGATACGGCCACGCCGGAGCTGAGGCCAATGGCCCCGGTGCCCGGACAGGCCAGCGTTGAACAACCGCTTGTACAGTCCCAGGCCAGCGCCGATCCGGGCCTGACCTACCGGCCCGAACAGGACCTGTCCCTGCAACGAGCGGAAGGCCGCCTGGCCGCCGAGCGGGCGACGAACGAGGGACAGCGCTTCACACCGCAATCGGCCCAGCAGCTCGCCGCGCAGATCACCAAGCGCTTCGCCAATGGCAGCCGCGTCTTTGATATCCGGCTCGACCCCGCCGAGCTGGGGCGTGTCGATGTCCGCCTTGAACTGAGCCAGGATCAGCGGGTCCAGGCCATTCTGACGGCAGAGCGCCCGGAAACCCTGGCGGAACTGCAACGCAGCGCCCGGGACCTCGAGCGCGCCCTGCAAGAAGCCGGACTGGAGCTGGAACAGGATGGGCTGGAATTCCAGCTGAACGAAAACCCGGATGATCAGGGCTACAACGCCGATGAGGATCCGGACGTCATGCCGGTCTTTGTTGAAAGCGACGACCTGGAGCTGGCCGCCCTTGCCAATGAAACCGCGATCGAACGCGACGCCTATGGCTTCCGCCTGGCCGCTGCGCGTGATCGCCTGGATGTACGGATCTAGGACCCGACAGATGACCGATATTTCAGCCATTACCGCCGCAACAGGCTCGAACAGCGCACTGTCTCAGCAGTCGGCAAGCCTGGGCGATAATTTCGAAATGTTCCTGACCCTGCTGACCGAGCAGATGAAGAACCAGGATCCGCTGGACCCGCTGGATTCGACCCAGTTCGTCAGCCAGCTGGTCGACTTCTCCAGCGTCGAACAGCAGATCCAGCAGAACCAGAACCTGGAAAACCTGCTACTGCTCCAGTCGGCGGCAGCCCAGGCGTCCGCCGTCAGCTATATCGGTCGCGTCGGCCTGGCCGAGACCTCGCAGGTCGAGATGACCAACAGCGAGGCGACCTGGGAATACACCATGCCCGAAAACGCCCGGAACACGACGCTTATCGTCAAGGATTCCGATGGCCGCGAGCTCGGCCGCTTCGACGGCGACACCAATACGGGCACACACAGCTTTACCTGGGACGGTCTGGATACAGCCGGATCGCAGATGCCGGACGGCGTCTACTCCCTTGAAGTCCTGTCTGTTGATGATGACGGGAACAATATCACTCCCACGATCCGGGCCCAGGGCCTGGTCACGGGAGTGGATCTCTCTGGCAATGAAGTCATTGTCGAGATGGGCGGAATTCGCGTGCCGCTCTCCTCGGTACTCTCTTTGAGGGAGGACGGCACAGTTTGATCCTTCAGGCCGCCGGCCTGAAAAACCGGACCCCAGAATGGGACTTCGGATCCACCTAGCAGAAGGCTCCCTTTGTTTTGAAAACGTAAGGAGCATGCAATGAGCATCAATTCCGCGTTGTTGGCCGGCGCTTCCGGCCTGATCGCAAATTCCAGCGCCCTGGCCGCTGTTTCCGACAACATCGCCAACGTGAACACCGTTGGTTACAAGCGCGCTGAAGCCGTCTTCACGCCGATGTATGACAGCCGCGGCGAAGGCACGCGCTACACCGCTGCCGGCGTTGGTTCCAAGACCCAGCTCGCCATCAGCCAGTCCGGCCTGTTGACCGGTTCCACCTCGGCAACCGACCTGGCAATCGCCGGCAACGGCCTGTTTGTTGTGCGTGATGACGCCAATGCCAGCTCCTCTGATCCGGTGGCCTTTACCCGTGCCGGCCGGTTCGTCGCCGACAGCGCCGGTTATCTGCGCAATGACGCCGGAAAATACCTGGCCGGCTGGCCGGTCGCTGCAGACGGTTCGGTCCCGACCAACCCGTCCGATCTCAACACGCTGGAGACCATCAACCTGTCGTCCATCGGTGGTGCGGCCGAGCCCACGTCGATCATGGGTATCAACGCCAACCTGCTGGCCAGCCAGACGGTGTCTGCCGCCGAGGCTACCTACAACCCGGCGGCCTCCGCCAACAACATGGCATCGGGCGCCGTGACGCCGGACTTCCAGCGCACGATCCCGTTCTATGACAGCCAGGGTGGTGTGCGTTCGATCACCATTTCCATGCTGAAAAGCTCCACGCCGAACCAGTGGCACGCGGAAGTGCACATGGTCCCGGCCTCGGAAGTTACCTCGGGCGCAGGCCTGCTGGACGGTCAGATCCTGACCGGCACCATCGCCTTTGACACCCAGGGTCGCCTGGACTCAAC
>JAYZXG010000155.1:0-3291 GCA_036141435.1 Pseudomonadota bacterium
GCTGACATATTGGGCCAGTGCCTCGGGTGTATCCCGTTCCGGGTCCACCGTGATCAGAATGGGCTGGAATTGGTCCCGCTCCGCTTCCGACAGCTGATCCAGCGCAATCGCCAGCAACTGCAGCGAATACGGGCAGATATCGGGGCAATAGGTATAGCCGAAATAGATCAGCATGGCCTTGCCGCGATAGGTCTGCTCGGTGACCGTCGCACCGGTGTGGTCAACCAGGGTGAAGGGACCACCGATCGCCGCCTCGCCGCTGACGCGGACCGCGGCTGGACGTGTGACAACCTCGGCGTTTCCACTGTCGCGAGCGGCCAGGGTCAGGAAAGTCAGCATCATCACCATCGGAGCGGCCAGGAGAACCCAGACCCAGGCCCGGCTGCCCGCCAGCGCACCAGCGATCCGGCCCAGGCCCTTACGCAAAGCTTCCAACAGAGACTGCATTGATCGTCCTTGAGCTGTTCGTGTTTCGGCGAACCATGTTATGCCAAAACACGACTGTGATTGCTGCAAGTGCGAAAGTAGGCGCGGCGACCTGATATGTCCATCAAGTATGACGGAAATGTGCAGGATCGATTATGAGTGATGCGGATTGGGATCCTTATGGTGGCGATGCCCACCTGACACCGGTCTTTGGTCGACTTCGACTGCGTACACTGGTGATGCTGCGTTGGCTGGCGGTGATCGGGCAAACCCTGACCGTGCTGCTTGTCCACTTTGTTCTGGGCTTCGAGCTGCCCCTGGGGTTCTGCCTCGGCGTCATTCTCACCAGCGCCTGGATCAATACCTGGCTGACCCTGGCCGTGCAGCCGCAGCAATTCGCCCAGGACTGGCAGGCCTTCGCCCAGCTGGCCTATGACGTGCTGCAGCTCTGTGTCTTGCTGATGCTCACCGGGGGGCTGCAAAACCCCTTCGTCGTGATGCTGGCCGCCCCGGTGACCATTGCCGTTGCCGCTCTGCCGCCGCGCTGGTCGCTGCCCGTCGCCGGCACGGCCATGGCCGGCACCGGCGCGATGTGGCTGTGGAGCCTGCCACTACCCTGGCTGGGCGGCGAGGAGCTGCACCTGCCGGGCATGTATATCATCGGCCTGTGGGCCGCGATCTTTGTCGCCGTTGCGTTCACCGCCGTCTATTCCTGGCGTGTCAGCCAGGAGGGCCGCTCCATGGCCACGGCCCTGGCCGCCACCCAGAGTGTTCTGTCGCGCGAGCAGCGCCTTTCGGCACTGGGTGCACTGGCCGCAGCCGCAGCCCACGAGCTGGGCACGCCGCTGGCGACCATCCAGCTCACTGCCAAGGAAATGATGCGCGAGCTCAAGGATGACGAAATCCTGCGCGAGGATGCCGAACTGCTGGTGACCCAGGCGCGCCGGTGTCGCGACATTTTGAAGCGTCTGACCGCTGAGAAAACGGCCTCTGACGAGCGCCATGACCGGATCGAATTCCTCGCCGCGCTGGAAGAGGCGGCCGCGCCGCTGCGCGGCATGGGACCGATGGTGGATGTCCATCTTGATGGCCCCGAAAACACCACGGAACCGGTCCTGCGTCGCATCCCGGAATTGCTATATGGCATTGGCAATTTCATCGAGAATGCGGTGGACTTCGCAGCCACGCGCGTGACCGTCGAGGGACACTGGAGCGACACGGACCTGACCGTGACCATTCTCGATGACGGCCCGGGCTTCACCCTGGAAATCCTGTCCAAGATTGGCGAACCCTATGTCACGACCCGGTCGGGCACGCCGGGCCAGGGTGGACTGGGATTGGGTGTTTTCATCGCCAAGACGATGATCGAAAAGACAGGCGGATCCGTCCGCTTCGAAAATTCCAGCGCAGCTGGCGGGGCCCTGGTCACCATTGTCTGGCCGCGCGAGAAGGTGGAGGCGGGCCCGATCCTCCGCTAGTAAGAGACTGAACAAACTCAACGAGGTTTGACTGTGAGCGACATCGAATACGTACTGCCCGAGGACAAGAGCCTTCTGATCCTGGACGATGATGCCCCCTTCCGCACGCGTCTTGGCCGCGCCATGACCAGTCGTGGCTTCATCGTCTCCGCTGTCGGGTCCGTGGACGAAGCCAAGGAAGTTGCTCGCGCCAACCCGCCGGCCTTCGCGGTTTGCGACCTGCGCCTGCAGGATGGCGACGGGCTGGAAGTGGTCAAATCCCTCCACGCCTCACGTCCGGACTGTCGCGTGGTCATGCTCACCGGCTACGGCAATATCGCCACGGCAGTCGCCGCGGTTAAAGCCGGCGCGGTCGATTATCTGTCCAAGCCAGCCGATGCCGATGACATCATCAAGGCGCTGCTCGCCCACCCCGATGACAAGCCGGAACCGCCGGAAAACCCGATGTCCGCGGACCGCGTGCGCTGGGAACACATCCAGCGCGTGTTCGAGCTGTGTGATCACAATGTCTCGGAGACCGCTCGCCGGTTGAACATGCACCGCCGCACGCTGCAGCGGATCCTGGCCAAGCGCGCACCGCGGTAATTCGCGACCGGATCAGTAAGTCCGGCCGCCTTCGCTGGCGGACATGCCGGCATGGGCATAGGCATAGATCGGGCCGCCATTGGCGCCCTGTACGATGGCCACCGTGCCATAGTGGCGGAAGCTTTCGCCCACCAGCTCGGCTTCACCACCGGACCAGCTGCCCAGATAGCTGATCGACTTGACCATGTTGTAGTGGAGCATTTCGGTTCCGGCATTCTCGCCACCACCGATCTCGACCGTGGCCCAGCCCGGCTTGTAGGCGACCAGCCAGACATCCAGCTCCTCTTCGGGCGCCTCGCCGTCGAGATGCACGATATAGGATCCGAACGGCCCGTCCTCGATCGACAGGTCCGGGCTCTCCGGCATTGCATTGAGACGATCGGTGACGGCGGTGGAGACCTGGTCACGATCCCAGCCCGGTGCGTCGATCACGCCATCCACCACGAAATGCGGCGTATACAGGCGCGGAACGTTCAGGCGCGGCAGGTAAGCGCGCTGGCGATGCACATATTCGGGGCGGGCAAAGGTATCCGTCCAGCCATACATGTCCCAGTAGGACACGGCGTAGGCGAGCACAAAGACATTGTGGCGCTGATCCAGCTCACCCAGATAGCGGTTGGCTTCCGGACACAGGCCGCAGCCCTGGCTGGTGAAAAGCTCAACCAGGACAGGCCGGTTGTCGCAATCCTCCCCGGCCTTGGCCGGTGCGGACGCGACAGCAAGGGCGAGCGTGGCAAGTATGAGCGATAACAAACGCATGCGCTCTAGATAAGCATGCCCGCCCGTGTCGGCCAATCACTTG